>NZ_BADI01001169.1:0-3209 GCF_000333555.1 Herbaspirillum sp. B65
CATTGAGGATGATGATGAGCGAATCGACGTGCTGGGACAGCTCTTCCAGACCGGCATCGGCGATGTCCATGCACTTCTGGCCTTCATACGAGAACGGCTTGGAGACCACGGCCACCGTCAGGGCGCCCAGCGACTTGGCCACTTGCGCCACCACCGGAGCAGCACCGGTGCCGGTACCACCACCCATGCCGGCCGCGATGAAGACCATGTGCGCGCCGCGCAGGGAGTCTTCGATGCGGGCGCGGGTTTCCTCGGCCAGGCGGCGGCCGATTTCCGGCTGCATCCCTGCTCCCAGGCCAGTGTCGCCGATCTGGATGACGTTGTGCGCCTTGGATTGCTTCAACGCCTGGGCATCCGTGTTGGCGGCGATGAATTCGACGCCGGACACACCCTTGTTAATCATGTGCTGCACGGCATTGCCGCCAGCACCGCCAACGCCCACGACCTTGATGATCGTACCCAGCGTCGCATTGTCGACCATATCGATTTCCATGATGACTCCTTAAAATATATGTGTCCTGCAGCTGGCAGTTGATAGGCATCACGCGGTGTGACGACTAGCAACTGACCACTGCTGTCTAGAGGTTCAATTCCCTGTTATTGCTTTTTGATGCGTATGCTGCCGATGCTGCCACTGCTGCGAGTCATGCCTTGATACCGCTATTCTAAAAAAACTGTCCTGCCAGTTTGCTGCCATTCTTGTCATTTTTTGCTGCCTGAACCCTACAACTGATACGCCAGCAACTACCAATGCTTTTACATCCTGATGCATTCACTACCGGTCATGCGCAAGCGCCTGCGCAGCCGCTTCAGAAATTGCCCAGGAACCATTCCTTCATACGCTGCCAGACCGCCTTCACCGACCCTTCCTGACGGGTCACGATGTAACCGCGCAGGTATGCTTTCTTGGCTCCTGCAAACAGACCCAGCACGGTCGAGTAACGCGGGCTGCGCACCACATCGGCCAACTGGCCGCTGTACTCGGGCGTGCCCAGGCGGGCCGGTTTGAGGAAGATGTCTTCGGCCAGTTCGGTCATGCCCGGCATCATGGCCGAGCCACCGGTCAAGACGATGCCCGAGGACAGCACTTCTTCGTAACCCGATTCGCGCACCACCTGGTGCACCAGCGCGAACAGCTCTTCCACCCGCGGCTCGATCACGGCGGCCAGCGCCTGGCGCGACAAGGTGCGCGGATTGCGGTCCCCCAGGCCCGGCACTTCCAGTGTCTCGGTGGGGTCGGCCAGGATCTGCTTGGCCACGCCATAGCGCAGCTTGATCTCTTCGGCTTCCAGGGTCGGCGTGCGCAAGGCCATGGCGATATCGTTGGTGATCTGGTCACCAGCAATCGGGATCACGGCGGTATGGCGGATCGCGCCTTCGGTGAAGACCGCCACATCAGTGGTGCCGCCACCGATATCGACCAGCACCACGCCCAGCTCGCGCTCATCGGTGGTCAGCACCGAATCGGCCGAGGCCATCGGTTGCAGGATCAGGTCCGACACTTCCAGGCCACAGCGGCGCACGCACTTGACGATGTTCTGCACCGCCGAGACGGCGCCGGTGACGATATGCACCTTCACTTCCAGGCGGATACCGCTCATGCCGATGGGCTCGCGCACGTCTTCCTGGTTGTCGACGATGAATTCCTGCGGGACCGTATGCAGCAGTTGCTGGTCGGTCGGGATGTTGACCGCCTTGGCGGTCTCGATCACGCGCGAGACGTCGGCCGCGGTCACTTCCTTGTCCTTGATGGCGACCATGCCGCTGGAATTGAAACTGCGGATGTGGCTGCCGGCAATGCCCGTGTAGACATTGCGGATCTTGCAGTCCGCCATCAGCTCAGCTTCTTCCAGCGCACGCTGGATCGACTCGACGGTGGCCTCGATGTTGACTACCACGCCTTTCTTGAGCCCCTTGGATTCGGACTGCCCCAGCCCGATCACTTCATGGCGGCCATCGGGCAGCACCTCGGCCACCACCGCCACCACTTTCGAGGTGCCGATGTCAAGACCGACGATCAGATTTTTTGCGTCTTTTGTCATAGCGTTCCGCTTATTTCTTTTTCCCGTTCATTGCCGCCAGCACCAGGCCATCCGCCTTCAAGGCCATCCCGTTGGGATAGCGCAAGTCGACGCTTTCTATCTTTCCTTGCAATCGTTCCATCAGTTGCGGATATACCGCCACCAGCCGCGCCACACGTTCCTTCAAGATGGCGTCGCCCTGTTCACGTCCCAGCTCCACCGTCATGCCATTGTCCAGCCGCACGGTCCAGGCATAGCGATTGGACAGCACCACCGACTCCGGCTCCAGCTTGATGGGCGCAAACCACTGGCGAAACTGCGCCAGCCGCGCCACCACCTGCTTCTCGCTGCCGGGCGGGCCATCGAACTCCAGCAGGTCACCGTCGTCCTCGGCCTCGGCCAGGTTGGCGGTGAACACGTCACCCTTCTGCGACAACAACTTGCCATCTTCGCCCCAGGTACCCAGGGCCTTGTGTTCCTCGATCTTCACCACCAGCCGGTCCGGCCACTCACGCCGCACCATGGCCTTGCGCACCCAGGGCACGGCCTCGAAGGCCGCCCGCACCGCCGTCAGGTCGGCAGTGAAGAAATTGCCGTGGATGCGCGGCACCGCGGTCGCCCGCACCGTCAACGCATTGACCTTTTCCAGCGGCAAGTCGCTGGCGCTCTCAATGCGTATCGTGTGCAGCGTAAACATCGGCCGCTGCGCCACCCACCATAAACCGGATGCCAGCAAGGCCAGCAGCACCAGCGCAAAGAGCGCACTGCTGATGGCGTTGAGCATCTTGACGTCCTGCCACATCGACGCGTGCTTCCTTAAACCTGTGCCATCACGACTGTGCCACCTGCGGCGTCCAGTCCTTGGATGGCCTCATGTCCAGCGCGGCCATCTGCAGAATTTCACAGCACAGATCTTCATAACTCATGCCCACCGCCTTGGCCGCCATCGGCACCAGCGAATGGCCAGTCATGCCGGGCGAGGTATTGATTTCGATCAGGTAAGGCTCGGCCTTGCCATCCCCCTCGCGCAACATGAAGTCCACCCGGCTCCAGCCGCGGCAAACCAGCGCATTGAAAGCCCGTACCGCCAGATCCTGGATGTGGCGCGTCAGTTCCTCATCCAGCGGGGCGGGGCAGTAATATTTCGTGTCGTCGGGGAAAAACTTGTTCTGGTAGTCGTAATTGCCG
>NZ_BADI01001168.1:0-8458 GCF_000333555.1 Herbaspirillum sp. B65
CTTAAGCTTCATCACTTCTTGGCCAGTTGCTGCCAGGTGTCGATCACGGTATCCGGGTTCAGCGAGATCGACTCGATGCCCTGCTCCATCAGCCACTGGGCGAAGTCCGGGTGATCCGAAGGACCTTGGCCGCAGATACCCACGTACTTGCCCTTTTCGCGGCAAGTGGTGATGACCTTGGTCAGCAAGGCCTGCACGGCCATTGGTGGGCGGCAACTGTTCGGGCTCCTTGCGCATCGTTCATCCTTTCATGGTGTTCCCGGGACGCACCAGGGGCATGGGAACGTTGAGAAGGAGTCTAGGATAACGCGCTTACAGGAAAGTGACCGTCGTCATGGTCAAACCAGGGAAAGCAGGGGCAAACGCCAGAGGTCAGAGGTCTTAGAGATCAGAGCTCTAGAGGTCAGAGCTCTGACAGGTTCAGCGATTCAACTGGCCAGCCAGGCTTCGATCAACTGGCGCGCCTGGGTATCGATCTGTTCCAGGTCCACTTCGTGGCGGCGATGGAAGATCATCAGCGCATAGAGGCTGGCCAGGGCATTGACTTCGGGGGACAGTGCACACTCCTCTCCGCTGGCCGGGCGCTGGTGGCGCCAGTAATTGATTGCATCTTCGAGTTCGGTGAGGGTGAGCATGGCGGTGTTTCTGATAAAGAGCTAAGGCAAAACGTGGCCGCATTCTAACCCATTTTGCCTCCCGATACTGGCTGAAAACACAGTACTGCCGGGCTTGCCAGGGCATCATGCAGTTTCTGCATAAGCACCCTGCGCTGCGCCACATGCGAAAACCAAGCAAGCACATGCGCAATGCTTCGTTCGGATCGGCCTTGTGCTTTGCTTTAATGAGACCCTCATGCGGCGCATTGGCCGCTGCATTCTCAGGAGTGGTCCATGTCTGCGCACATCCTCGCAACCCCTTATCGACCCGGCGCCCGCAGTGCCCAGCGCATCACCAGCCAGGAACAGGCGCTGCAGGTGGCCGCCGAACTGGCGGCCGAGTTCGCGCAAAGCGCCGCCCAACGCGACCGCGAGCGCATCCTGCCGTTCCAGCAGATCGAACGTTTTTCGCACAGCGGCCTGTGGGCCATCACGGTGCCGCGCAGCCATGGCGGCATTGGCGCCTCATGGCAGACGGTGGCCGAGGTATTTCGCCTCATCTCCGCCGCCGACCCTTCCATCGGCCAGATCCCGCAGAACCACTTCGGCAACCTCAACCTGATCGCCAACTTCGCTAGCCAAGCACAACAGCGCTTCTTCTTCGGCGAAGTGCTGGACGGTGCGCGCCTGGGCAATGCCGGGCCGGAACGCAACGGCAAGAACGTGCTCGACGTGCGCACCCGCGCCACGCTGGACACCGAGGCCGGTGATGGCAGCTACCGCTTGAATGGCACCCGTTTCTATTCCACCGGCGCGCTCTATGCACACTGGATCCCCACCCGCGCCATCGATGACGATGGCCAGCCGCTGGTGGTCTACAACCGCCACGATGCGGCCGGCCTGCGCGTGATCGACGACTGGTCCAGCTTCGGCCAGCGCACCACCGCCAGCGGCACGGTGGTGTTCGACAACGTGCGGGTGCCGGCCGAGCAGGTGTTGCCGTTGAAGGACACGCTGCAACGGCCCAACAATATCGGCCCGGTCTCGCAACTGATCCAGGCCGCCATCGATGCCGGCATCGCCCAGGCTGCCGTGCAGGACACCATCGCCTTCGTCACCACGCGCTCGCGCCCCTATGCCGATAGCGGCCTGGAACGCGCCGCCGACGATCCCTACATCCTGCGCGACATCGGCAACCTGAGCTTGCGCCTGCACGCTGCCGAAGCCTTGCTGGAAGACGCCGCCGCGCTGCTCGATGCGCTGCCTGCACAGATCAGTTTCGAACAGATGGCGCAAGCCTCGGTGGCCGTGGCCGAGGCCAAGGTACTCTCCACCGAGGTGGCCTTGCAGGCCTCCGAAAAACTGTTCGAACTCTCCGGTTCGGCGGCCACCCTGGCCACGCACAACCTCGACCGTCACTGGCGCAATGCACGCGTGCATACGCTGCATGATCCGGTGCGCTGGAAGTATTTCGCGGTCGGCAACTATGCCTTGAATGGCACGCCACCGCCGCGCCATAACTGGAGCTGATCTTCGTCCTGCGCCTTCCATTCTCTTCGACACCGAATCGTCATGACCCAGACCGCCGCGCTCAGCGCCACCACCCTCGATACCCTGCCGCCGCCTTCCTCCACACCGCCGCGCCTGGTGGCGCGCATCCGCGATGATGCCCAGGCGCTGGCCAGTGCCCGCCAACTGGCCGAGGACTTCCGTGCCGAGGCCGCCTTGCGCGACCGCGAACGCAAGTTGCCCTGGGATGAACTGGAACGCTACGTGCGCTCGGGCCTGTGGGGCATCACCGTGCCCAAGGAATATGGCGGTGCCGGGGTGTCCTACGGCACCCTGGCCGAGGTGATCGCCACTCTGTCCGCTGCCGATGGTTCCATCGGACAGATTCCGCAAAACCATTTCTATGCGGTGGAAGTGATTCGGGTCAATGCCAGCGATGCCCAGAAACGTTTTCTCTTCGAGCAGTTGTGCAGGGCCAGCGCTTCGGCAATGCCCTGGCCAAACTGGGCACCAAGACTTCGCATGACCGCAAGACCCGCTTCACCCGCAACAAACAAGGCCCCGGCTACCGCATCAATGGCCGCAAGTTCTATGCGACCGGCGCGCTCTTTGCCGACTGGGTGCCGACCTCGGTGATCGATGAGGACGGTGTGCAGCAACTGGCCATCGTGCCGCGTCATGCAACGGGCCTGACCATCATCGACGACTGGTCCGGCTTCGGCCAGCGCACTACCGGCAGTGGCAGTGCCGTGTTCGAGAATGTGCATGTCCCTGCCGAGGCCGTGATCGGGTTTGCCAGCGCCTTTACGCGGCCCACCCAGTTGGGGCCCATGGCGCAGCTCCAGCACGCCGCCATCGACCTGGGCATCGCCCGCGCCGCCTATGCCGACCTGCTGGAGTTCGTGCGCACCCGCTCGCGGGCCTGGGTCGACAGCGGCGTGCAGCGCGCCGCTGACGATCCGCTGACCATCCGTGAAGTGGGGGATCTGACCATCCAGTTGCACGCCGCCGAAGCCCTGGTGCGCCGCGCCGCGCGCAAGGTCGAGGCCGCCGCGGCTGCCCCTGACGAGGACAGCGTCGCCGCAGCGTCCATCGCCGTGGCCGAAGCGCGCGTGTTGACCACCGAGGTGTCGCTGGCGGCCGGCAGCAAATTGTTCGAGCTGGCCGGGTCGCAATCGACCTTGTCCGAACACAATCTCGACCGTCACTGGCGCAATGCCCGCACCCATACGCTGCACGACCCGGTGCGCTGGAAATACCACGCCATCGGCAACTACGTCTTGAACGGCAAGAAGCCGCCGCGCCACGGCGCGATCTGAGGAGCTGGCATGGCCAAGAAGGAAATCCGGCTCAACGCATTCAACATGAATTGCGTCAGCCACATCAACCACGGCCTGTGGACGCATCCGCGCGACCGCTCGCAGGACTATACCGACATCACTTACTGGACCGATCTGGCGCGCTTGCTGGAACGCGGCAAATTCGATGGATTGTTCCTGGCCGATATCGTGGGGGTCTATGACGTCTACCAGGGCAATACCGACCTGACCCTGCGCGAGACCATCCAGTTGCCCGTCAATGACCCGCTCATGCTGGTCTCGGCCATGGCGGCCGTGACCGAGCATCTGGGTTTTGGCGTCACCGCCAACCTGACCTACGAAGCGCCGTTCCTCTTTGCGCGCCGCATGTCCACGCTGGACCATTTGAGCCGTGGCCGGGTGGGCTGGAACATCGTCACCGGTTATCTCGACAGCGCCGCGCGCGCCATGGGCCTGCACGAACAACTGGAACACGACCAGCGTTATGACCGCGCCGATGAATTCATGGAAGTGGTCTACAAACTGTGGGAAGGCAGCTGGGAAGACGGCGCCGTGCTGCGCGACCGTGCGCGGCGCATCTATGCCGATCCAGCCAAGGTGCATCCGATTAGTCACCACGGTGACTATTATCATGTCGAAGGCATCCATCTGAGCGAACCCTCGCGCCAGCGCACCCCGGTGCTGTACCAGGCCGGCTCCTCCGGGCGTGGGCAAGCCTTTGGTGCGCGTCATGCCGAATGCGTCTTCATCTCCAGCCAGAGCAAGGACGCCACCCGCAAGCTGGTGCAGAGCATCCGCGAGGGCGCGGTACGCGAGGGGCGCGATGCGCAGGCCATCAAGATCTTCATGGGCCTGACCGTGGTCACCGGCCGCACCGAGCAGGAGGCCCAGGATCGGTATCGCGAATACGCCCGCTATGCCAGTCCTGAAGCCGGTCTGGCACACTATGCGGCAGGCACCGGCATCGACTTTTCAAAGTACGGACTGGATGAACCGATACGCGCTGCCAAGACCAATGCCATCCAATCGCTGGCCACGGTGGTGACCCAACCGGAACTGAACTGGACCAAGCGCAAGCTGTTGCAGCAGCTGGAACTGGGTGGCCGCTACGCCAGCATCGTAGGTGCGCCCGAGCGCATCGCCGATGAACTGGAAAGCTGGGTGGCCGACACCGGCATCGACGGCTACAACCTGACCCGCACGGTCAGCCCGGAGAGCTTCGAGGATTTCGTCGAACTGGTCATTCCGGTGTTGCAGGAACGTGGCTCTTACAAGCGCGAATATGCCCAGGGAACGCTGCGCGAAAAGCTGTTCCAGCGTGGCGCGACCTTGCCGCCAGAGCATGTGGGGGCGGGGTTCAGGGTAGGGGCGGCGGTGGCGCAGGTCTGAACCAGGGTTGGGTGTTCTTGGTCAGGGGTGTTTAGCATCGTCGGCGGTGCGACGCACGCCAGCGGTTAAAATGCTGGCTCAATCCATCCGCCAGCGCCTGCGCGGCTGCTGGCCCCGAGACCAACATCACACCCAACATGAGCTACACCCCCAGCCGCCCCCTGGGCTACGGCTGTCTGATCCTGAGCATGTCCTTAGTCGGCGCCTACGTCGCGCTGACCAAGCCGCTGGCGGCGATGCTGCCGGTGTTCCTGCTGGCCTGGCTGCGCTTTGCCATTGGCGCGGTGGCCATGCTGCGCTGGATGAAAAAGCCGGCCTCTGAACAAGCGCTCTCCACCCAGTCGCGCTGGTTGGTCTTCCTGGAATCCTTCCTCGGCAATTTCCTTTTCACGCTGTGCATGATCACTGGCGTGTCGATGACCAATGCGGTCTCGGCCGGGGTGATCATGTCGTCCATCCCGGCCGTGGTGGCGGTGATGAGCTGGGTCTTCCTGAAGGAAAGGATCAGCCTGCGGGTGTGGGGAGCGGTGGCCTGCGGGGCGATCGGCATTGGCCTCGCGCGCGGGCGATTTCCTTGACGTAGGAGTCGATGCCGAAGTCGACCTCGGCCACCTGTCCGGTGCCATCCACGGCGGGATGGTTGAATTCGATGAAGAACTTCAGGCGGAAACCGTCATAGGGTTCCAGGCGCGCCCATTTCTCCTTGTCGCCCGTGCCTTCGCGCACTTCCACCGGCTTTTTCACGCGGATGAATTTCTTGGGCGCGTTCTGCTCCTGCAGGCCGGCCTGCTGCAGCAGGAACACGAAGGACGAGGCCGAGCCATCCATGATGGGGATTTCTTCGGCGGTCAGATCGATATAGAGGTTGTCGATGCCCAGGCCAGCACAGGCCGACAGCAGGTGTTCGACGGTGGATACCTTGGCGCCATCCTTGGTCAGGGTCGAGGCCATGCGGGTGTCGCCCACGCCGGTGGCGATCATCGGCAGCTCGACCACCGGGTCGAGATCGATACGACGGAAGATGATGCCGGTATCGGGCGCGGCCGGACGCAGGGTGAGCTCGACCTTGGTGCCCGAGTGCAGGCCCACGCCAGTGGTCTTGACCAGATTCTTGATTGTGCGCTGTTTCAACATCCGGCCATTATAGCCAAGATGCCCTGCCCTCGCCCCGGCCCGCACGGCGGTGTTGCAAATCGTTCCCATCTGCAAGCGCCGTCAGGACTGCGTCAGATGGGCGTGATGCGGCATAAATCATTTCCATACAGGAAAACGCCATGCCACCCGCGCCCACCATGCCGGGAGGGCTGCGATCAGCCCAGTTGGGCCAGCAGAGTCTCTGCGTTGGAGACTTCGAACTTGCCGGCAGCTTCCAGGTTCAGTTGCTTGACCACGCCGTCTTCCACCAGCATGGAGTAACGCTGCGAGCGTACGCCCATGTTGCGCTCGGTCAGGTCGAATTCCATGCCCAGGGCCTTGGTGAAGGTGGCGCTGCCGTCGCCGAACATGCGCACGATGCCGGTGGCCTTCTGGTCGCGGCCCCAGGCGCCCATGACGAAGGCGTCGTTGACCGAGATGCACCAGATCTCATCCACACCCTTGGCCTTGAACTGGTCAGCCAAGGCGATATAGCCCGGCACATGCTTGGCCGAACAGGTCGGGGTAAAGGCGCCGGGCAGCGCGAACAGCGCGATCTTCTTGCCCTTGACCAGATCCGACACCTTGAAGGCATTGGGGCCCAGGCTGCAGCCTTCGGTTTCGGTCTCGATGAATTCGGTCAGGGTGCCTTCGGGCAGGTGCTCGCCAATCTTGATGGTCATGGTCTTTCCTCGTCTGGTTGTATGAATATGGATATGAATAGGGGAGATAAAAAAAACGCCGCGCACCAGGCGCGGCGTTAGTATGCCTTGGAACCGGCCAGCCTGCTGTGAAGCTGCAGACCCGCCTTGGCAGAGCAGGATCAGTCCGCCTGCTTGCGCAGGAAGGCCGGGATGTCGTAGGTTTCCATACCGTTCTTTTCCAGTGCGCGCACGGTGTCGGAGGCCGACTCGCGACGCCACACCGCCGGTGCCTTCAAGCCACCGAATGCCGCACCAGCGGGTTGGGCTGCGCCTTGCTGCAGGTTGCCACCGACGGCCATCATCGGCTCGTTGTGGGTACCGGTGCGCATGACCGGGGTCTGCACCAGTTGCACTGCCTTGCGGGCACGGCCCAGGCCGGTGGCCACCACGGTCACGCGGATTTCATCGCCCATGCCGTCGTCGTAGGCGATACCTTGCGCGATGGAAGCGTCGGGAGCGGCGAAGGCACGCACGGTGGCCATGACTTCCTTGATTTCCTTACCCTTCAGGCTGCGGCTGGCGGTGACGTTGACCAGCACGCCACGCGCGCCGGACAGGTCGATGCCATCCAGCAGCGGCGAAGCCACGGCCTGCTCGGCAGCCACGCGGGCACGGTCCACGCCGGCCGCGGTCGCGGTACCCATCATGGCCTTGCCCTGCTCGCCCATGATGGTCTTGACGTCGTTGAAGTCGACGTTGATGTGACCCGGCACGTTGATGATTTCGGCAATACCGGCCACCGCATTGTTCAACACGTCATCGGCGTGCGACAGCCATTCGATCATGCTGTCGTCTTCGTAGATCTCTTCCAGTTTTTCATTGAGGATGATGATGAGCGAATCGACGTGCTGGGACAGCTCTTCCAGACCGGCATCGGCGATGTCCATGCACTTCTGGCCTTCATACGAGAACGGCTTGGAGACCACGGCCACCGTCAGGGCGCCCAGCGACTTGGCCACTTGCGCCACCACCGGAGCAGCACCGGTGCCGGTACCACCACCCATGCCGGCCGCGATGAAGACCATGTGCGCGCCGCGCAGGGAGTCTTCGATGCGGGCGCGGGTTTCCTCGGCCAGGCGGCGGCCGATTTCCGGCTGCATCCCTGCTCCCAGGCCAGTGTCGCCGATCTGGATGACGTTGTGCGCCTTGGATTGCTTCAACGCCTGGGCATCCGTGTTGGCGGCGATGAATTCGACGCCGGACACACCCTTGTTAATCATGTGCTGCACGGCATTGCCGCCAGCACCGCCAACGCCCACGACCTTGATGATCGTACCCAGCGTCGCATTGTCGACCATATCGATTTCCATGATGACTCCTTAAAATATATGTGTCCTGCAGCTGGCAGTTGATAGGCATCACGCGGTGTGACGACTAGCAACTGACCACTGCTGTCTAGAGGTTCAATTCCCTGTTATTGCTTTTTGATGCGTATGCTGCCGATGCTGCCACTGCTGCGAGTCATGCCTTGATACCGCTATTCTAAGCGGCCCTGGCCGTGCTGGGCGGCGACTACACGCTGCATGGCGTGCCGCGGATGCATGAGCGGCCCATCGGCGACCTGGTCGATGCCTTGAATGCAGTGNGGATGCGCATCGACTACACCGGCAATCCCGGCTACCCGCCGCTGCATATCCGCCGTGGTCAACTGACGTCTTCGCGCATGAAGGTGCGCGGCAATGTCTCCAGCCAGTTCCTGACNGCATTGCTGATGGGCGCGCCCCTGATGGCGCGCGAGGAGGCGATGCAAATCGAGGTGGTCGGTGAGCTCATTCCAAAGCCTACATCGAGATCACCCTGAACCTGA
>NZ_BADI01001167.1:0-965 GCF_000333555.1 Herbaspirillum sp. B65
GGGCGCAGCGTGTCGGGCACCTGGCGCAGGTCGAACAGATCGGGGTGGGCCACCGTCTCCCAGAATTCGCGCAGGCGTTCGATGCGGGTTTCACGCGGATTGCCAGCGATCAATGCGGCATTGATGGCGCCAATGGAGGTGCCGACCACCCAGTCCGGGGTGAAGTCGTGCTCATGCAATGCCTGATAGACACCGGCCTGGTAGGCCCCCAGCGCGCCGCCGCCCTGTAGCACCAGGGCCACCCGCGGCTTGGTCGCGGGGGCAGCGGCACTGCGCTTGCCGGCGCGGGCTTTGCGCACCGGCGCAGCAGGACCATTGGTGGGCGGCAACTGTTCGGGCTCCTTGCGCATCGTTCATCCTTTCATGGTGTTCCCGGGACGCACCAGGGGCATGGGAACGTTGAGAAGGAGTCTAGGATAACGCGCTTACAGGAAAGTGACCGTCGTCATGGTCAAACCAGGGAAAGCAGGGGCAAACGCCAGAGGTCAGAGGTCTTAGAGATCAGAGCTCTAGAGGTCAGAGCTCTGACAGGTTCAGCGATTCAACTGGCCAGCCAGGCTTCGATCAACTGGCGCGCCTGGGTATCGATCTGTTCCAGGTCCACTTCGTGGCGGCGATGGAAGATCATCAGCGCATAGAGGCTGGCCAGGGCATTGACTTCGGGGGACAGTGCACACTCCTCTCCGCTGGCCGGGCGCTGGTGGCGCCAGTAATTGATTGCATCTTCGAGTTCGGTGAGGGTGAGCATGGCGGTGTTTCTGATAAAGAGCTAAGGCAAAACGTGGCCGCATTCTAACCCATTTTGCCTCCCGATACTGGCTGAAAACACAGTACTGCCGGGCTTGCCAGGGCATCATGCAGTTTCTGCATAAGCACCCTGCGCTGCGCCACATGCGAAAAACCAGCAAGCACATGCGCAATGCTTCGTTCGGATCGGCCTTGTGCTTTGCTTTAAATGAGACCTC
>NZ_BADI01001166.1:0-556 GCF_000333555.1 Herbaspirillum sp. B65
CCAGCAGACGCTGTCGATGCTGGGCGTGCTGGTGACCATTTCGGCACTGTGCGCAGTGGCCATCCGTTTCACCGCGTCGGACAAGAGCGGCGATGCCGCCCTGGCCGACAGCAAAGTTGCAGCCTGAGGAGAGCACCCATGAACATCATCGTCATCGGCCACGGCATGGTCGGCCACAAATTCCTGGAGTGCCTGGCCGAGAGCGGCGCAGCCGACATCAACATCACCATCCTCTGCGAAGAACCGCGCCCGGCCTACGACCGCGTGCACCTCTCCGAATTCTTTGCCGGCAAGAGCGCGCAAGACCTGTCGCTGGTGGCGCCCGGTTTCTTCGACGCCGGCCGCAGCCCGGTGCAGTTCGATCTCAAGCTCAATGCCAAGGCCCGGCACATCGACCTGGAACGCAAGCAGGTGGTGGCCAATGTGGCCGGCGCAGAAGAGACCTTGTCCTATGACAAACTGGTACTGGCCACCGGCTCCTATCCCTTCGTGCCGACGGTGGCAGGCAACCAGCGCAAGGATTGCTTCGTCTATCGCACCATCGAAGACCTGGAAG
>NZ_BADI01001165.1:0-890 GCF_000333555.1 Herbaspirillum sp. B65
GCCTGCACCGCCGGGCCGTAGTCGCCCTTGGCCGGGTCGATGCGCAAGATGTCCTTGCCCACCTTCTTGTAGTAACCGGCACCACTCTTCTGGCCCAGTGCACCCTGCTCGACCAGCTTGGCCAACAGCGGCGGGGTGGCATAGGTGGAGAAGAAGGGATCATCCTTCAGGTTGTCCTGCATGGTACGGATGACGTGGAAGACCACCGGCACCCCGATTGCACTGCTGATCCGCAACCAGGACCAGCGCAGCAAGGACTACGGCAACATCCTGGAGACCTTCCGTCCCGGCCACGCCGACTACACCTACTGGCACAAGTACGGCATCCGCGACCCGCGCGGCGGTGGCCGCTCCTCGGCGCGCCTGACCGCGCCGGTGGTGGGGGCGGCCGCCATCGCCAAGAAGTGGCTGTTCGAGAAGTACGGCACCACCTTCAAGGGCTGCATGAGCCAGCTGGGCGAGATCGCCATTCCCTTCGAATCCTGGGAACACGTGCCCAACAACCCCTTCTTTGCGGCCAACGCCAGCCTCATCGAGCGCCTGGAAGAGTACATGGATGCCCTGCGCAAGGACGGCGACTCCATCGGCGCGCGCATCGACGTGGTGGCGCAGAACGTGCCGGTCGGCCTGGGCGAGCCGCTGTACGACAAGCTCGATGCCGAGATCGCATTTGCACTCATGGGCATCAACGCCGTCAAGGGCGTGGAAATCGGCGCCGGCTTCCGCGCGGTGGCGCAGAAGGGTTCCGAACACGGCGATGCGCTGACCCCGCAGGCTTCGTGGGCACAATGCCGGCGGCATCCTGGGCGGCATCTCGACCGGGCAGGACATCACGGCCTCCCATCGCATCAAGCCGAACTCCAGCATCCGTACCCCGCGGCCGTCCATCG
>NZ_BADI01001164.1:0-907 GCF_000333555.1 Herbaspirillum sp. B65
AATTCCAATTCCACATTTTCAAGAAATAAGGAGGCAAAAATGTTCATATATGAATTGGAATTATTTGTTTTCTTATTAGGCCGAGATGCGCCGCGTGCGGCTGCTGGAGATGGCGGACGCGATGGATATGTTCTGCCAAGGGTTGGTTTGCGCATTCACAGTTCTCCGCAAGAATTGATTGGCTCCAATTCTTGGAGTGGTGAATTGCAAGGCCGCGGCCAGACGGGCGTCGTAATCCATCTGCGGCTTGAGCAGGCGCAATTGCTGGGCCAGTTGCGGCACGTCCTTCAAGGGTCCGCGCGCCAGGTCTTCCAGGCGGCCATAGCCGGAGGTGTTGTCGGGCTCGGCGAAGACCACGTCGAAGCCCACCGACTGCGCCTGGTAGGTCTGGGTCATCTGCTTGACCAGTTGCGCCACCACATCGCGGCTCCAGGGCCAGCGCCCCAGTTCGGCGATGCTCTTCTCATCGATGTCGATGATGACGATGCGCGGGTCCAGATCGGGCTGGGTCACCCGCATACGCAAGTCGTAGAAGAACAGGTCCAGCCGCTCCACCAGGCGATTGGGCAGCACATTCATCACCACCGCCTCGGCCATGCCGGCCAGTACCAGCGCCAGCAGCCAACGGGCCCAGTATTTGCCAAAGGCGGTACGCAAACGACGCAGCATGGATTTTCCCCAATTTCCCTTTTGTTTTTGATTGGCTGCGATCATGCCAGTAGTTGCGCGCGGCCACAATCGGCACCGGCTGCATGGATGTTGCCCAAAGGGAAGACACGAGGATAANGCGGCTTGATGAACCGATGGCCAAAATGGGTTCTAATGTTTTCCCGCCACCTTTCTATGGAGCCCGCATGAAGCAGATCCCCTTGATCACGCTGCGCAACGGTGCGCAAAGTCCCGGCCC
>NZ_BADI01001163.1:0-4890 GCF_000333555.1 Herbaspirillum sp. B65
TCAGATGGTTGCGCTCTATAACGGTATGGGCGGCGGGGCTGCAGCAGCGATCGCGGCGATGGAACTGTTCAGTACTCGCGCCACCGGAATCCCAGCACTCAGCATTACCTTGCTCGGCGCGCTGATCGGATCTGTATCGCTGTCCGGATCGCTGGTTGCGTGGGCCAAGCTGGAAGGAGTAATAAAGCAGCCCCTGAGGTTTCGCGGGCAACAAATCCTAAACGGTACCGCCATGCTGGCTGCCATCATTCTCGGAGGCTTCATCGTCTATCTGACGCAAGTGGTGATCGGTACACCACAGCCGGCGCCGCTATTGGTCTGCCTGTTTTTTGCTTTTGCGCTGGTCTTCGGTGTGCTGATGACATTGCCTATTGGCGGTGCCGATATGCCCGTGGTGATTTCCATTTACAACGCATTAACGGGGCTGGCCGTGGCCCTGGAGGGGCTCGTTCTGCAAAATCCGGCGCTCATGATCGCTGGCATGGTGGTGGGCGCGGCCGGCTTATCGCTCACTCAACTGATGGCCAAGGCAATGAATCGATCGATCGGTAATGTGGTGTTCACCAATTTCGGTGCGGTTGCGAAGACCAGGCCGGGTGCTATCAAAGGCGAACTGAAGCCGGTCGATGCTGGCGATGCCGGGATTTTCATGCGCTATGCCGGTAGCGTAATCATCGTGCCAGGATACGGGCTTGCCGTCGCTCACGGCCAACAAAAGCTATATGAGTTCGTAAAATTGTTGCAGGTGGCCGGCGTTACTGTGAAGTTCGCGGTGCATCCGGTTGCGGGGCGTATGCCGGGCCAAATGGATGTACTGCTGGCCGAGGCTAGTGTGCCTTACGACATGATCTATCAGCTTGAAGATATTAATGAAGAGTTCAGCCACACCGATGCAGTGATGGTGATAGGCGCCAATGATGTGGTCAATCCTGCTGCACGCAACGACAAGTTATCACCGATTTTCGGCATGCCCATCCTCAATGCCGACCAGGCGAAGAAAATATACATCGTGAAGCGCGGTGAAGGCCGTGGTTATGCTGGTATTGAAAATCCCCTGTTCTACGGGGACAACTGCCAGATGGTGTATGGCGACGCGCAAACCGTACTGGTAAAAATGATTGAGGCGATCCGTGGCCTGGCTAGCACGGCCTAAAAAACACGGCATATGTAATGGGTGCACCGCTGGGCCGCAGCGTGCTCAAATCTTTCGCTCCACCCGTCTTCAATTCTCAAAATCAAAGGAATTCATAATGGCACTGAAAATGCAAGCCGCAGTCGTCGAGCAGTTCCGAAAGCCTTTGGTTCTACGGGAGCGGGATATTCCCACGCCGGCAGCAGGCCAGATTGTTGTCAAGACGGAAGCCTGTGGGGTGTGCCACACCGATCTGCATGCCGCTAAGGGAGATTGGCCTCTGAAGCCAACACTGCCATTCATACCTGGACATGAAGGTATCGGTTTGGTTGTAGCCGTCGGTGCCGGAGTGAGTAGGGTGAAGGCGGGTGACCGCGTCGGTGTGCCCTGGTTGTTTTCCGCTTGCGGCCATTGTGAATATTGCCTGAAAGCCTGGGAGACCGTATGTGGCCAGGCCCAATTCGGTGGCTACACGGTCAACGGCGGATTTGCCGAATACATTCTCGCTGATCCTGCCTATGTCGCACACATTCCGGCAGGACTCAGTGCGCTGCAAGCGGCGCCGATCATCTGTGCCGGTGTCACTACCTACAAGGGCATCAAGGAGACCTCGGTCAAGCCCGGTGAATGGATTGCCATCTCCGGCGCTGGGGGGCTGGGCCATTTGGCGGTGCAATACGCCAAAGTCATGGGACTCAACGTGTGCGCGATTGATGTCGACGATGGCAAGCTGGAGCACGCCAGGCAGTTGGGAGCAGATTTGCTGATCAATGCCAAAGCCAGCGATCCGGCTGTAGTGTTGAAGAAAGAAATCGGCGGGGGGGCGCATGGTGTGCTTGTCACTGCACCATCGCTAAGCGCCTTCGCGCAGGGTGTTTCTATGACGCGCAAGCTTGGAACCTGCGTACTGGTCGGCTTACCGCCGGGAGAATTTCCGATACCGCTGTTCGATGTGGTGGCCAATTGCATCACCATTCGCGGTTCGTTTGTCGGAACTCGCCAGGACATGAATGAGGCGCTTGCTTTTGCCGCAACTGGTAAGGTCAATGCAGATATCGAGTTGCAGCCGCTTTCGGCCATCAATCAGGTCTTCGAACGGCTGGAACATGGCCAGGTGGCCTCGCGTGTGGTGATTGATTTCGCGGATGGCTGACCGAGTGGCTACCTTCAGCAGGCAATGGGAGGTGGGTCAAATTGAGAGGGTCAAATCTGCGAGCAAATCAACATCCAGGTGTACTTCTGCGATCCACGCAGTCCATAGCAGCGCGGATCGAACGAGAACATCAATGGCTTGCTGCGACATTACTTCCCTAACGGATTGGATATCTCCGGCTACTCCCAGGCGCAACTCAATGCCATTGCGCGACTGCCGTGATTTCCGGCCTGGGCGGGCGATATCCGATCGCGATCAGAGCGATCGCGGCGGCAATGAAATCTGAGGTTTAGCAGGCCGGGACCCCGGCCTGGGTTGAACGGGCTACTCGGAATTTTGAACTGACCCGTAAATTCGGACGGTTTAAAAGCTAGCCAGCGAAGGCCTGAGTTCGGTATTGCACCGGGCTCAGGCCTTTCAGTTTGAGGCGGATTAAGGCATCAATGCCGGATTTCATACGCTTCCTTGGCTTCCTGGCGCTGCCTGTCTAGGTAGTCGCCAACGTCACGTACATCAGCCACGCGGTTCCTACCCTCCTTACGCGTTGGGATTGAAAATGTTCCCTGCCGAGATTTTATTGTGAGCGGTGCCGACCTCCAAGCTGATTTCCTCGCAGACTTCTGCCAGTGTCATCGTCATGCGCTCATATTTCATTACTAAGAACATTTGTGCCTTCATATCACACCTTCGTTGCGCAGAGTGCCCCTCAGCTTTTGAAACAATCTGTTGAGACGTGAAATGGAGATTCGATAGGCTCTCCAGCAGAGGAAACCGTTCACGGCATTGTATTCACGATGCATTTCGTCACTAGCGTGATCAATGCTGCACAGAAACTTTCCAACAAAATTGGATTGTTGTTTAGAGCTTGTATAGATCGTCGCCTTCATAATGCCGGATGTAGATTATGTCTTTCGGTTTCTGCATTTTTGTCTAGGGCATGTTTCTGCTTCGGAGCTTAGGGTTTAACTGCTCGGCCAGTATCTGTAGAAGCTGCCCACAGAGGCTCTGATTTCAACTTTTCGCTGTAGTCGCTCAGGCACAGACGTCTGGCTTCTTGGTTCGGCATATTACGGCGCAGGCTTCCCGCATCATCGCAAGTGAGGATGTCCACCAGCGGCACGCCCCGGAATTGCCCTGCCAGCTCGTTATCCAGCTCCACCCAGGCGAATCTCTGGCCATTGCCCAGGTGCTGACGGATGACCGATAGATAGCCAGCCAGTACACCGTCATCTGGTGTGTTGAAGGTGATGCGGTCGAGGGGCTGTGGTGGCAGCATGACGAAATCACGCTGTTTCGGCTGCTTGGCGAAATACGTGGTGTCGTAACCTTCGGCGCGGTAAGACACGGCGGGATTGGTGGTTGTGGTTGCATTCACTTTTGGTTCTCCTGAATGGCCGTAACAGAGCACACGCCAAAGCGATCGACGGCGGCGGCGATCACGTCGCAGCTATGTGCTGCGATGGCGGTGTAGGAATGGCGTGCGCTGACAGTGCGCACGACGACACGAAACGCGGTCATGGGGCGTTCCCTTTCGTTGGGTTGGGATCAATCGGAAGTTCGCTGACATCGAGCCGGCCGGCGCGCCAGCCGGCCACCTGGCGAGGCGTACCGCGACGCGGTGACTTGTCCGGCACGGGCACCACGCGTGGCCAGGGACACGCCTTAATGGCATCCCAGGCGGCCAGCACCCGGCGCTGTTCGTCAGCCGTCATGACTGGTGCTGGCCATGTCGGCACGTCGTACACCACCGGCCGAGGCCAGGGGCATGCGCCCAGGGCAAGCCAGGCATGTTCAACCTGTGCTGCCTGGTCCGGCTGGAACGTGACCGGCGCCGGCGCGTTCTTCGGCTCAAAGGACGTATCGGCCGCAAAGGCAGGCGCGGCGGGCTGCGTACAGTTATTTACACGAGTCCAAGGGAACCCCGAACCCGTCGATGCTCGGGCGTCGTGCCCTTGAACGGGCGTCCATGTATGCCGAACCGACTTAAAAACCACCCCGGCCATTTGGCGGCACTGCACGCCATAGGGCATGACGCGTTCACACTCTTCATAGCGGCCGGTTACAGTCTTGGTTTCCTTGGCCAGGGTGACCATCAGATCGTCGCGCTTCACGATGGCACCACCTTGGGCGCGCAGATAACTGGCCCAGCACGCACGCTTCTCGCCCTCGATCTTTTGCACGGCATCCCAGGCGGCGGCCATCGCCGGGGGCGCCTCTTGCACCATCTCTGCCGGCACGCGGCGCAGCTCGCGCCATACGCTCACAGGCGCGCCACCCCATTGCTGGAACTGACGAATGCCCCAGCGAGCGGCCCAGGCTTCCACGCGGGCCGATGGCGTCAGCTCATAGTCCCCGGCCATGTCAGTGGTGATGAGATAACCCTCTTTGGTCTTATGGTCGGCGACGCCGTCGATGTTCTTGGCCACGTATTTGGCGATGTAGCCAGCAGCGCTGCCCTTTGACCAGTCGATGCGCTTCACATCGAGGCGACGCTTGAATGCACCCGGCTCGCCGCGATCCACGCGCCAGGCATACCGCTTCATGATGCGGATAGCACGGCTGGCCACGTCCTTGACGTGCGGCGTGGTGTAGCCCGGCGAGCGCG
>NZ_BADI01001162.1:0-12489 GCF_000333555.1 Herbaspirillum sp. B65
TGATAGGTCACATCGCGACCATAGATGTCAGATGTCAGCGTAACGGCTTGACCCACCTTCATGCGGCGGATCTGGGTCTCGGTAAAGTTCGCATCGACCCAGACGCGCTCCAGGGGAATGACCGCCATCAAGGGCGAGCCAGCCTGCACGCGCTGCCCCAGTTGTACCGTTCGCTTGGCGACGTTACCCCTGACCGGTGCCGGCACCTGCATCCGGGAGAGGTTGACATACGCTGCCTTGACGCGTGCGCCGGCAGCCTGGACGTCTGGATGCGTAACGATCCGGGTTTCGTCCACCATGGCAAGGCTGATGCGATGCTGCGCTTCGATGGCCTGCAAGCTTGCGCGTGCAGCGCGGGTAGCGGCCATGGTGGTGTTGAGTGCATCCTTGAGGTGAGCAACTTCTTCGTGGGAGACGGCACCGCTACGGGCGAGTTCACTACGCCGAGCGAGGTCGGCCCTGGCTTGTTCTTCCAGCGCTTCCTTGGCTGCCAGGTCGGCTTGCGCCGACGCGATGTGATTGCCTTGCGCCACTTCCTGGCTATAGAGTCCGCGCACCTTGCGCACCGTCGTGGCCAGCTCGGCCCGGGCGGCAGCCAATGCTACTTCGGCATCATCGGAGTCGAGCTTGACCAACAGCTTGCCGGCCGCGACCTGATCACCGTCATCGGCATGGATGGCAATCACCGTGCCGGATACCTGGGCATTGATATCAACCACGTCAGCTTGCACGTAAGCGTTATCGGTCGATTCACTCCAGCGGCCTACCAGCCAGTACCAGGCACCGGTGCCGGCAGCGGCCACGGCACAGGTAGCGGCCAAGCCGATGAGAAGTCGTTTACGGCGTGGCGAGGGGGGAGTGGCGCTCGAGCCGAGGGGGGGCGCCGCAGAGGTCTTGTCGTTGCTCATGAATGAGTCCCAGATCAGGGTTGAGAGGAGGGGGCGACCAGCAAGGCGCGATCGGTGGGGGTGGCATGGAAACCGCCACCCAGTGCTGCGATGAGCAACAGGCGTCGATCATCCTGCTCCCGTTGCAGTTGGGCCAGCCGTTGTCGCGCCTGCAGTAGCGGCTGTTGCAGCGACAGGACATCGAGCTGGTTGCCGATGCCTTGCCGGTGACGTACAGCTGCCAGCGTCCATCGCTGGGTGGCCGCGTCCAGAGCCTGAGTTTGCGCCTGCGACTGGCGATCCAATAAGTCGATGACCTGGATGCTCTCGGCGATTTCACTCAATGCACTCAGTAGCAGCTTGTTGTAGTGCGCCACGGCCAGATCGTATTGCGAGGTCTGATATCTGAGGTCAGCGCGCAACGTCCCGGCGTCGAACAGCGGTAATGACATCGCTGGGCTCACCGCGTATTGTCGGGAGGCGGCCTGGAAGAGATTGGAGGCGCCGCGGGTGGCCAGTGAGGCCAGTAGCGGCAGATTGATGTTGGGCAGGAAGCGCGCCTTGGCGCCTTCGATGCCTTGCCGGGCGGCTTCCACGCTCCAGCGCGCAGCGACCAGATCCGGGCGGCGCCCGAGCAGATCGGCCGGTAGCAGAGAGGGCAGGGCCAGTGTGGTTGCCGGCCAGGGTGCCGGCCGCGCCAGGCTGTTGGCCCGCGCGGGCTCCTGTCCCAGCAACAGCGCTAGTTGTAGTGCGCCGGCGGCGACCACTTGCCGGCTTCGGTCGCGCTCGGCCAGTGTTTTGCCGGCTTCGCTCCGGGCCTGCTCCCAGGGCGCGCGTTCGATGATGCCGCTGTCAAATCGCTGGCGGGTCAGTTCGAGCAAGGTATTGGCGCGCATGACATCGGCCTCGGCCAAGTCCAGGCTTTCATGGGCATAGCGCAGGTTCAGGTAAGCGCGGGCGACGTTGATCGACAGCAGCAGACGTGCGGCCTGGGTTTCGATCTGGGCCACCCGCATCTTGCTCAGGCTGGACTTCCAGGCAGCCGATTGCTCACCCCATGCATCCAGTGGCCATTGCAGGGACAGACCCAGGGAGTGTGACCAGCCGAAATGCCCGGCATCGGGGTCACCAGCATTGGCGATGGCCGAACTGCGGTTGCCGCTGATGCTGGCCTGTGCGCTCAGCGCCGGCCACAGCGCGGCGCTCTCGGTCTGCTCCTGTGCCTGCGCCGCGCGCAGCCTGGCGGTGGCCATTGCCATATCGGGGTGACTTGCCAGTGCTTCCTGAATCAACTGATGCAACTGATGGTCTTCTATCTCACGCCACCAATCTCGCTGCGGCCAGGCAGCAGGTTGCACAGGGAGTTTGCCCGGATTGGCGAGCAAGGCCAACTGATCCAGGTCGTGCACTCGCTCGGCGGGCTGGATGTCGCCTGTCGTGACGCAGCCGCTCAGCAGAGGGATCAAGAAAAAAAATGTGCTGGCGTGTCGCCTGGCACGAGGAGAGAGGAAGCTCTGGTCCATTGTTGCCTCATGAAAAGTTCAAGGCAATTATGGGACGGCCTGTTGGCGATCGGATAACGATAGATCGTTATTAAATCGTTGTTTTCAGTCAATTCATGCGAGGTGACGTGTCACGCTGTGACTGTGTGTTAGGCGCCGCATTGAAGGCGGCACGACGGCCTCTGCCGGCCCCCGGTCTGCTATCATACGGGTTTGCTGATGTTTGGCTGCTCGCCCGCGGCTGCCGAAGGTAAGCCCGTCAGGGCCCGCGCATCAGTGCTCCCGGTTGTTCGCCACGACGCATAACACCGCACTCCCAACGTTTTCGTTCGCTGAGATTGATCGCTTCTTCCCTGCGTTGCGCCGTCGAAGAGGATGTTTGTCCGCTAACGAAACGGCAACCTATTGGTCGTTTAATTTATTGTGAAAGTTGTTCAATTGCTCCCGCACATGGACAAGCCTGTGGCCCGTGCTGATGCCGCAAAAGGCCCGGGCTTACCGCCTCGGACGATTTCGGTCGCCCCCATGATGGACTGGAGCGAATTAGGTCTGGATGTCCTATAGGTAATGGGCTGGTAGTATTTTTTGTCCAAATTTTGTCCACTACGCGCGGAATTTGCATATTTGGAAGGCACTTGGGCACACAGTTCGGGTTGAGTTGGCAAGTCAAACTGGAACGAGCTGGACAGGGCAGCGGCTACCTAGACGGCGATAAACGTCAGAAATGCGCTTCTGGCCGATAAGCGACATCTCGACTATGCCGAAGTCAGTTTGATGCTATCGCTGTAGAGGATTCGATGTTGGATAATAAGGATTGCCTCCAGCAATCTGAACTCGATTCAGGCAGCAACGGCTCTACCGACGGCAAAATGGCCCCACGTTCGTACATGCAGACGGCACTATGAGTGACATCGATCTTTAGCGCCAGCGCTTCTTGAGAGAGCCTGCGCGCCTGCCTCGCTTCTCGGATGCGCTCACCAATGCCTACGGCAGAATGGTCTCACATGGCGCCGCTCACCTGCCTAGGCTTGCCACCTGCTGCGTCCGAACCTCGTCCAGCAACTCTGGATGGCGGTCGAGCAGGCCGAGCAGCTTCACCAGAGAGACAGGCGGCTTGACCTGGCCCGTCTCATAGCGCGAAAACGCATTGATGCCACCGCCGAAGACCTTGCCTGTCTCGTGCTGTCCCAAACGCCGTTTCTTGCGCACGCGCTGGATGGGGAACGAATCGACCATCCCGGCATTCACCTCGCGCGGGAAATCGCGCATGAAGAGGCAGTATCAGGAGGAGGAAAGATTGTGCTCCTGCCCGCTTACTTCATGATTTCGGCTGCGCTGGCCCAAGCCATCTCACGCGCGTTTTCCGCGGCGATGAACAGTATCATCCGGGGGCCATAGCCATTCATGATTCGCTCGCAGGATGAGTCGCTCCACCTGACCATCTTTCATTGCCTTCCGGAGGGAGCCACGTGGTCATACGAAAGGCGGCCATTCGCTCATTCAAGTCCGGCCAACGGCCTCGATTCTTCAAGAATCCATTGTGCGAACGCCTTGAGAGGCTCACTGCCAAGTTGCAACGGCTCAGGGAGCACAAGGCAAAATGTCTTGGAAATGCTACTGTCCTGCGGCCACGGTGCGACCAGGCGACCTTGTGCCAGCTCGGCTTCCACATACAGACGCGGCACCAGCGCGACGCCGAGGCCGGCCAATGCTGCCTCGATCAGCATTCCATGCAAGTCATAGCGCGGCCCTTGCGCAGAATGGCTCAGGCTAATCCCGGTCTGCGCGGCATAGAGGCTCCAGGCGTCGTGATTCTGACGTCGATGCAGGCGAGGCAGAGTGTCCAAGGCAGGGAGCCCTGTCGCTCCCTCCAGGAATGCAGGATGACATACCGGTACCAGCACCTCATCGAGCAGACGATAGGTGTGCATTCCGGTCCAGGCCGGATGTAAGAAATGAATCGCCGCATCCAGGCCACTACCAGGCAGCAGGAACGGCTCCATGCGTTCAGAGAGATGCACCGTGATGTGAGGATGCAGGGCAGCAAAGCTCGGCAGGCGGGGGATCAGCCAGCGCATCGCAAACGTAGGGCTGACCGCGATATCCAGGCTGGTTCCGTTGGGAGGCTGGGATATCAGATGCTGGCTGTCTCGGTCCAGGCGCTCCAGCGTTTCCCGGACGTGGCTGGCATAACGTTGGCCATGCGGCAGCAAGCGCACGCGGTTGCCGATCCGCTCGAACAGTGTCACTCCCAGAAATCCCTCTAGGCGGCCAATCTGCCGACTGATGGCGCCTTCGGTCAAGGCCAGTTCTTCGGCGGCACGTGCAAAGCTGCTGTGACGCGCCGCGGCCTCGAATGCCATCAGTGAGCTGTTGCTGGGAATCTTACGCCGCATCGTATTCCTTAACCGGGTTGATGACGTGAGCTTTACCTTACGTCAGTGAAGCTTGCCTAATTTTCGATTTATTGGCCGGGATTGGCTGCCTATCATGACAACTCCTCAATCAAGCAGGCCACCGCCAAGGTGACCATGGAGCGTCATCATTATGATCTATACCGTCGAATGCAGCTTCGCCGACCCTGTCTGCGAAACAGAATGGAACGATTTCTACAGCCTGGAAAAGTTGCCCGCCCTCATCTCCGTGCGCGGCTTTCACACTTCGCAGCGATTCAAGGCTTTGAGGGAAGGCTGCCCGGTCTATCTCGCGCTGCATACCATTGACCATCACGACGTGCTTCTCTCTGACGAATACCGGCGAAAAGGCGGTGGCAATTTCGCGCGATGGCAGCAACACATCACCGACTGGCATCGCAATCTCTATGAAACATCGGCTACGGCCCCTGCGGTGCGTAGCGGGGAGTACCTGCTGCTCAGTGCGCGTGGCCCCGATCCCTTGGTGGCGATGGGGCTGTCGCCATCGATCCTGCATGCCGTCGCCTTGGAGAAATTCCCGGAATGGAGATGGATGGCAGTCCTGTCCGATCCCGTCGATATCGACGGTATTACCCTAGCCGAAGGACTGCATCTCTATGCTCCGATGACTGCGCAACTGCGCAGCAGTAGCGAGCCGGCCATTGTCAGCGCGAGCTAGCACACGATGCCCAATCTCACTTTCTTCATCCGCCAGGACCAGATGCCCGCCGCGCAATCTCTGGATCGGCTCACCGCGCGCTGCACACAGCTCTGCACGAAGATTCTGGAGGCGCGGCCAGAGAACATCCACATCATCTACGTTGCGGTCGATCATGGGACAGGCCATCCTGCATTCGCCGACGTCCGTTATCGGATATCGGCCAACAGGACGCCGGCCGTCATGGAAGATTTCATGCAGCAGCTGGACGAGGCCATCCAGGACCATACCGGACTGCTGCCGCGTATCCGCTGTTTTGCCTATGCCGCGCAGTCCATCAGCGCAAGGCATTGATTCCTACCCACAGCAAACGAGACGAAAATGCTTTTTCCCAGTCAGCAAATCGGTGATTTCTCCGTCACCGCCATCAGTGATGGTTTTCTCAGCGCACCTCTGGAGCTGCTGTCCAATATCGATCCCGCAGAGGCGACCAGGCTCCAGCATGCAGCAGGAATGAGCGACCCTTCTGCCATCCATATCAATTGCTATCTGATCCGCAGCCCGACGCAAACCGTGTTGGTCGATGCCGGCGCCGGTGGCTTCAAGCAATGGGGCGGCCGATTACAGGACAATCTCAAGCGGGCCGGAGTGCTGCCTTCCGACATCGATACCGTCCTTCTGACCCATGCTCATCCCGACCACATTGGTGGCCTGCTCGATAGCGCAGGAGACCGCGCCTTTCCCGATGCGGAGTTGGTAATGCAGGGGCAGGAACTGGACTTCTGGGAGAACGACGTCAATTTTTGCCGCGCCAGCGAGCGGGCGCGCGGAAATTTCATCTTCGCGCGCCGGGTATTCGTCAAGTATCGGGACAGGCTGCGCACCTTCGCCGGCGGCGAGGTCCTTCCCGGCATTAGCGCCCAGCCGCTGGCTGGACATACCGCCGGACATTGCGGCTATCACATCAACTCAAATGGGCAGGGCCTGTTGATCTGGGGCGATATCGTGCATTTCCCTCACCTACAGATCGCTCGTCCCGACGTCTCCATTGCATTCGACCTCGATCCGCATCTGGCGACGGCAACCCGGGTTCATTTGCTGGATATGGTGAGTGCGGACCAACTGCTTATCGCCGGTATGCACCTCGGTGAAGAAGGCTTCGTCCAGATTGTTCGCACAGGAAAGAGTTATCGGTTTGTTGGCAAGCGTTCATAGCCCTGATGAAGATCGAGCTCATCAGAGTGAGCCAAGTTTAAAGCTGACGGCGGCTGAATACTTTCCGAAAAGGGCGATCCAGTATCTTGGCAAATGCCATCGATCAACATGTCCGATGAGACAGCTATAAACGGATATTTAGTTCCAGCGATCAGCAAATAAGTGGCGCAGCAACTATGCACGCACCGTAAGATATAGTTGAGCGCGTATTTCTATGGTTTCTGGAATCTCAATTCCAGCTGTCGTTCAAGACAATCCACCGTGCCACAGGCTTCAAGATATTTCTCTAGATTGCCAGCCGCACGCCAGGCATCTCGCCTCAGCTCTTCTTCATGGATGCGCAGTTCAAACGTCGCGATGGTCTCGGTAGAGATCATACAGATGCCTTTAATAGCGACCTTTGCAAGCGTTCATTCGCACCTTTCACTCCTGCTTCAAACTCCATCCATCGACCTGCCTTGGAATTCTTCAGTTCGATCAATTTATCTTCGGTGTCCTTCAGTGCTTTTTCGGACGCGTTGATCCTCATCTCCATCTCCGTTTTGGCCTCGTTTGTTCCCGAGACGGTGCGATTTTTTAACATCGCAATTTCCGTTCTGGCGCTGGCGAGGTCAGCCTCAGTCTTTGCTACAAATTCATCGCGCCTTGAGCTACTGCTTGCATAGTCAAAACGAGGGAGTGCTTTGACTAAATCACGTGTGGCACCAGGCATGATTAACTTGTCACCCTGATATTCGATCTGCGCAACAGGAATCGCGACGTTGTGGGTACCAATACCCACGAACCCTCCCGCCCCGATAATCACATAGGAGACCTGTCGGTCTTTCGCGATAATCAGATCTTCGACCTTCCCAATCTTTTTACCGGTGTCTGTGTAAACCACTTTCCCGAGGATCGATTTCTTGACGCTCCAGCCCAATGCGACTTGTGTGGATTCGACAATGCTGACGCCTAATGTTGTACTGCTACCGGCAGTTTGGGCTGATATCGAACCTGTTGTAAACATCATGGCGATAACAGCGAGTTCCATGACTAAGTTGATCTTTTTCATCATTAACCTCCTGATTGTGAATGACTGCATACGAACAGAAGCACGATCGGCGCGGCTGCACGGAGCATGTTTCAATCGACTTCCTGACTTTAAAGAAGTCTTTAGTGAGAGTCTGTTGGATATCGAACATGGGACGGATGTCTCGAAATTTCGGTAGCAGTTAAAGAGACATGCAGAGGAACTACTTCTGTATTGAAAAAGAGAGACAGTCCGGGTACCAAAATCGCGTATGAACAGACTAAGTCGTTCAACGGGATGTGCCCGAAATTTGCACAGTAGCCCAATCGACGCAATGCATTCTCTAGAAGCGTTCCAAGGTGGATTTTTCATACTGCCAAAGCGGGTTAGCGTACAGAAGGCAGATGACGTCAGAGCACACAATTGGTCTCCCGGATTATCGAATCCATCAAATGACCGATTCTCAGCTCTGCAGGAGGGTGCGATGAAGGCTTTAATCTACAAAGGCAGCAACAATAAGGCACTTGAAGACCGTTCTAAGCCCGACATTGCAGCGCCCAGCGATGCCATCGTGAAGATCATGAAGACTACGATCTGCGGTACAGATCTCCATATTCTCAAGGGACACGTGGCAAGCTGTAAGCCAGGCCGCATCCTTGGACATGAAGGTGTAGGCATCGTCGATTCGGTGGGAACGGCCGTAGCGGCGTTTCACAAAGGCGATCACGTACTTATTTCCTGTGTTTCCTCATGCGGGAAATGTGAGTATTGCCGGCGCGGGATGTACTCACATTGCCTCACAGGCGGGTGGATACTTGGGAATACGATTGATGGCACGCAGGCTGAATATGTGCGCATACCACATGCAGATACCAGTCTGTATCCAGTACCAGCTGGCGCCGATGAAGATGCGTTGGTTATGCTCAGCGATATCCTGCCCACTGGATTCGAGTGCGGTGTGCTCAATGGCAAAGTGGCCCCGGGCTCGATCGTAGCGATTGTCGGTGCCGGGCCGATCGGCTTGGCAACTTTGCTGACGGCGCAATTCTATTCGCCGGCGAAGATCATCATGATCGATCTGGACCAGAGCCGTCTGGAGGTGGCAAAGCGATTTGGCGCAACCGACATTATCAACAGCGCAGATGGGGCCGTACGCGAGAAGATCATGCAAATGACGCAGGAAAAGGGCGTCGATGCTGCGATTGAGGCCGTTGGGATTCCGGCCACGTTCGATCTATGTCAGCAAGTCGTGGCAGCGGGAGGAACTATCGCCAATATTGGTGTGCATGGCGTACCGGTCCAATTGCATCTGGAAAAGCTCTGGGACCGCAATATTTCCATTACCACCCGGCTGGTGGATACCGTTAGCACGCCCATGCTGCTCAAATCCCTTGCTGCTAAAAAAATCGATGCCTTACAACTGATTACGCATCGCTTTAAGTTCGATGAGATTCTGGAGGCCTATGAGACTTTTGCGCATGCCCCTGAAACCAAGTCACTGAAAGTCATCATCGAGGCTAATGAGCAATGAGTAGCCGATTCTGACGGGAAAAATTTCCGGATCCCTCAGGACGACGGTTCAGCGCTGTTTTGAAGGTGGATCGTTCTTGGCTATCGCTGCTCTGCCAATTCGCTTCTAATCAACAAGGAATATGCCATGAGCTACGAAAGTGTTAATCCTTATGACGGCACTGTCCTACAAACGTTTGAGGAAATGACTGATGGGCAGTTGGAATCTGCCCTTGCAACGGCCGCTGCCTGCTTTGAAATCTGGAATAAAAAGAGTTACGGCGAGCGCGCCGTGATCGTTGCCAGGGCGGCGGTTCTGATGCGAGAGCGCAGCGAGGAATTTGCGCGGCCCGTCACGCTTGAGATGGGAAAGCTGATCACCCAGGCGCGTGGCGAAGTGGAACTGAGCGCCGACATCATCGACTATTACGCAAAGAATGCCGAGACCTTCCTGGCACCAGAAGCACTGCATCCGACAACCGGCGAAGCAGAGATCCAGAACGCAGCTTTTGGAGTGCTGTTTGGCGTGGAACCTTGGAATTTTCCTTACTATCAGCTCGCGCGTTTTGCAGCCCCCAATCTGATGGCCGGCAATGTAGTGATAGTAAAGCACGCGGGATGTGTGCCTCAATGTGCTATCGCCTTTGAGAAGTTATGGCTGGATGCCGGTGCACCTGCCGGGGCCTACACCAACCTGCTCATTTCATACGACCAGGTCAACCGCGTCATCGATGACCCGCGTATCAAAGGTATTGCCCTGACCGGCAGCGTGGAGGCCGGCAAAGCTGTGGCAGCGCGCGCGGGTCTGAATCTGAAGAAATCGACGATGGAATTGGGTGGTAGCGACGCCTTTATCGTGCTGGAGGATGCCGATCTCGACAAGACCGTCGAATGGGCGGTGTGGGCCAAGATGAACAACACCGGCCAGTGCTGTGTTGCGGCCAAGCGCTTTATTGTGGTCGAGGAGCTGGCGGATCGATTTCTTGATAAGTTCCAGACTGCGCTTGCCAAGCTCAAACCGGGCAATCCGATGGATGTGGCAACCACGCTAGGGCCGCTCTCGACCGAGGCAGCATTGATCAAGTTGCTCGCCCAAGTGAAGCAGGCGGTTGAGAAAGGCGCAAAGCTGGTGATGGGCGGCAAGCGCCTCAATCGTCCGGGCGCTTTCATGGAGCCCACAATTCTAAGTCATATCACCCCAGACAATCCTGCCTTTAGGGATGAATTCTTCGGACCGGTGGCATTGTTCTTCCGCGTCAAGGATGAGAACGAAGCAATTGCGCTGGCCAACGACTCCGAATTTGGCCTCGGCGGCTCCATCTTTACCCGAGACGTACACCGCGGCAAGCGTTTGGCCAGCCACATCAATACCGGTATGGTATTCATCAATCATCCCACCTGGACTACGCCCGATTTGCCGTTCGGCGGCATCAAGAATTCGGGCTACGGGCGTGAATTGTCGAGCATGGGCATCCAGGAGTTCGTGAACAAAAAACTGGTGCGCACGGCTTCGATAGATGCCCCAGCATAGGCCATCAGCATGTACGTCACTATTGCCATCCTGAAGGAAATGCGACCGCATGAACGCCGTGTCGCGCTGGTTCCGGCTCTTGTGCCCAAACTGATCAAGCTTGGCGCCAGGCTGCACATGCAAACTGATGCGGGTGTCAGCGCCGGCTACCACGACGCCGCCTATGAGGAGGTCCTCTTTACTTCCGATTGTGCTCAACTGCTCGAGCGGGCCGATGTCGTGCTCGCCGTTCAGCCTCCCTCGGTACAACAGGTCAATGCGATGCAGGAGGGGGCAATTCTCATATCGTTCATCTACCCGGAAATAGCGACCAGCCTGATGCAATGCTTGCTGGATAAAAAGATCACCTGCTTTGCGATGGAACGCATTCCCCGCATCACTCGTGCACAGGCGATGGATGCACTCTCCAGTCAGTCTGCACTGGCCGGCTACTACGGCGTACAGCTGGGGGCGACGCATCTCGCCAGAATCCTGCCGAAGATCACCACCGCAGCCGGGCCAGTGGGACCTGCCCGGGTACTGGTGATGGGACTTGGGGTAGCCGGTCTGGAAGCGATCGCCACCGCGCATCGCCTGGGTGCGGTCGTCGAGGCCTATGACGTTCGTCCTGAGACCCAGGAACAGGCACTCTCGCTGGGCGCGAGCTTCATCGACACTGGAGTTGACGCACGTGGCGAGGGAGGTTATGCCCGTGCCTTGAGTGCTGACGAACAGGTGAAGATCGATGCCGTCCTCACGCGACATATACAGCAGGCCGATCTCATCATCACTACTGCGGCGATTCCCGGAAAGCCCTCTCCCAAGCTGATCAGCGCCGAACAGTTGAAAGGGATGAAAGGCGGGGCGGTCATTGTGGATATGTCGGCCGAGGGCGGCGGCAACTGCTTCGATACGCGGCCTGGTGAGACCGCGTACATCGGTGCTGTCACCATTGTTGCACCGCTAAATATTCCCTCTTTGTTGAGCAGCGATGCTAGCGATCTGTATGCCAGGAACCAATACAACCTGCTGGCCTTGATGCTGAAAAATAACGTCGTCACTATCGATTGGGATGACGAAGTCCTGGCTAGAACGGCGGTAACCCATTCCGGCAATCTGCAGAACGGCATCGTGCTGGCCAACCACGCACCGGCCGACAGCATGGAAAGCGACATCATCAGGAGCGCACAATGAATCCCGACTTCAGCATTAACGGCTATGCGGCCGTCTATATCCTCATGTTGGCCGGCGTTACCGGCTGGGTGGTGGTCACGCGTGTGCCGGCCATATTGCACACGCCGCTGATGTCCGGCTCCAATTTCGTGCACGGCATTGTAGTCGTTGGCGCACTGTATGCGTTGCTCAATGCCGGCACGACACTGGATCAGGTCATCGGTTTCTTCGCCGTGCTGCTGGGCGCTGGCAACGCGGCGGGCGGCTACGCGGTAACCGAACGCATGCTGGCGATGTTTCAGCCGGGGCCCGCCAAACCGCTGCATCCCAGAACATCGAAACGACGCGCGAAGAAAGCCGCACAGACCAAGCCCACACCCGGCTGAGGAACCAGCATGATCAACTCGATTGCACAACTACTAATTGGCGGCGTGGATCTGGCTGCAGCGTTTCTTCTGATCTATGGTCTCAAACGCATGTCATCGCCCGTCACCGCAACGTCAGGGATTGTGCTAGCAGGTGGCGGCATGCTGGCCGCAGTCGTGGTTGGTTTCTTCTATNNATGCGGTGTCATGCAAGTGCACAGCTGCATCTGCCGCTCAATATCGCACT
>NZ_BADI01001161.1:0-26859 GCF_000333555.1 Herbaspirillum sp. B65
GGAATATCGCTTGTCCGATCCGGCCGACTTGCGCCCCTGGCCGGCCGGGACCGGTCACGCCGTGGCCGACTGGATGCGCCAGCGCAAGCTGCCCGTTCAGTACGTGGAATTTGCCGGATCGAGCACGCCGATTAGCACGCCGCAGGTCCAGAAGTAATCAGGACGACAACAGCCGCGCCGGCTGTGGAATCTCGAAATATGCTCGCTTTTGCACAAGCATAGTGCGGCGAAAACAACACAACTTGTGCGATGCATCAACTCGGCGCATTTTGCAGTAGAATCGTTTTCGTCGTGATCCATTTTGAGTCGAAGTAATGACCATTCAATTCCACCGGGAACTCGATGCGCGCGGTCTGAACTGTCCGCTGCCCATCCTCAAGACCAAGAAAGCCTTGGCCGACATGACCAGCGGCCAGGTGCTCAGGGTGACCGCCACCGATACCGGTTCGGTGCGCGATTTCCAGGCCTTTGCCAAGCAGACCGGCAACGATCTGCTGGAGCAATCGCAGAACGATGAACACGAGTTCATCTTCTTCATGAAGCGCAAGTAATCCCTCCTGCCGACTCATCACCGTTGCTCTGGCCACCCGGCAGGCAGAATTGGAAAAGCCCGCAGTTCAAGTCGATGAACTGCGGGCTTTTTGTCGCCTAGTCTCGTTATCGCCGGATGGTCATGAAGCTGGCTTCAGAATTCGGGATGGAAGCTTTCCGCGCGGGCTATCGGCCAGAACTTTTCATAGACCCGATAGCGATAATTGCCATCGACCAGGTCATTGGGCTGTAAATACTTCAGCACGTTGGACATCAACTGGATCTCATGATCGTTGATACGCCGCACGATGTGGTGCGGGCGCAGCGCCGAGGTGTGCGGTAGGCCGGCCGCCTGCACCAGTTCCTGCAGCGCGTGCAGGGTGCTCTGGTGGAAGCGGTAGACGCGCTCGGCCTTGTCCGGCACCACCAGGGCGCGAGCGCGATTGGCGTTCTGGGTGGCCACGCCCGTGGGGCAGCGGTCGGTATGGCAGCTTTGCGACTGGATGCAGCCCAGCGCGAACATGAAGCCGCGCGCCGAGTTGCACCAGTCCGCTCCCAGCGCCAGTGTGCGTGCGACGTCGAAGGCAGTGACGATCTTGCCGCTGGCGCCGATCTTGACCTTGTCGCGCAGGCCGATGCCTACCAGGGTGTTGTGTACCATCACCAGCCCCTCTTGCAAGGGCATCCCCACGTGATCGACGAATTCCAGCGGCGCCGCACCGGTTCCGCCTTCGGAACCATCCACGGTGATGAAGTCTGGCACGATGCCGGTCTTCAACATGGCCTTGGCGATGCTGAAGAATTCCCAGGGATGGCCTACGCACAGCTTGATGCCGACCGGCTTGCCAGCGGAGAGGCTACGCAGCTTCTCGATGAATTCCAGCAAGCCGATCGGGGTCGAGAAGGAGGAGTGCACGGCCGGCGAGATGCAGTCCACGCCCATCGGGATACCGCGGGTGGCGGCGATTTCCGGGGTGATCTTGGCCGCCGGCAGCACGCCGCCGTGGCCAGGCTTGGCACCTTGCGAAAGCTTCACCTCGATCATCTTGATCTGTGGTGATTGCGCCTGGGTTGTGAATTTTTCTTCATTAAAGCTGCCATCCGCATTGCGGCAGCCAAAATAGCCGGAGGCGATCTGCCATACCAGGTCGCCGCCGAATTCACGGTGGTAAGCGGAGACCGAGCCCTCGCCGGTATCGTGGGCGAAATTGCCCTTCTTGGCGCCCTGGTTGAGCGCGCGGATGGCATTGGCCGAGAGTGCGCCGAAACTCATCGCCGAGACATTGAAGACCGACATCGAATACGGCTGGGCGCGGTCGGCACCGACGGTGACCCGGAAGTCGTGGCTGGCGATCTTGGTGGGCGAGAGCGAATGGCCTATCCATTCATGGCCGGCCTGCTGCATGTCGATCTCGGTGCCGAAGGGGCGGCTGTCGACTTCGGCCTTGGCGCGCTGGTAGACGACGCTGCGCTTCTTGCGCGAGAACGGGCGGCCATCCATTTCATCTTCGAAGAAGTACTGGCGCAGTTCCGGGCGGATGGCTTCGAACATGAAGCGGAAATGCCCGATCAGCGGATAGTTACGCAAGACCGCATGGCGCCGTTGTACCAAGTCGTGGATGCCGATGGCGGTCAAGACCAGGGGGATCAGTACCCAGCCCCAATCCAGCAGGTGGGCTGCGGACAGGGCCAGCAGCGCCAGCGTGAGGGCAACGACAGCCCAGAAGACGAAATACCGATTTGCCCACATAGAAGAGTCCGCTTGTTGTTATGAAGAAAGTTTCACTGACCGATGCGGCCAGCAACAGGGTGAGCAGGATTCTAACGCCCAATCTCAACCGTAGTACGCGACGAAGTGAAGGGTGTTTCCCGTCGATCAAGACGAATGGAGTACCATGCCACCCAATGAGTCAGGTACTGGCGTAGTGGCATCCTTATTGCTTGGGTGAATCATTCAGCCGCACGCCGAGGGGATTGGGCGTGCCGTGCATGACTCCACTCCACAACCACACCCTTGCCGGCAGGATGCAGGCAGGAGACACGATGTCGTTATGAAAACAGTTGCTTCCCGCGCCCTCTGTCGCCACGACGCCGGCCAGAGCCAATCGGTGACGGCCCTGGTGCGTCCGCCGCGCCTGCTGGAAACCTTGCTGGCCAACCTCGATGGCATGGTCTATCGCTGCCGCGACGACGCCCACTGGACCCTGGAATTCGTCAGTGATGGCTGCCTGGCCCTGACCGGTTACTCGCCCGCGGACTTGTTGCTCAATAGCCGCATCTCCTTCCTCCAGCTGACTCATCCAGAAGATCGCGCCATGGTGCGCAAGCATATCGATGCCTGTATGCGCGAGCGCCGTCGCATCGACATCGAATACCGCATCATGCACGCCGATGGCAGCCTGCGCTGGGTGTGGGAGCGCGGGGTGGGGCTCTACAACGCAGCCGGCAAGGTGGAAGCCTTGGAGGGCTTCCTGCAGGACGTGACCGAGCGCAAGGAAGCCGCGCACGCCTTGCAGGAAGCCGAGCGCCGGTATCGCAGCATCTTCGAGAATGCCATCGAGGGGGTGTTCCAGACCACCCCCGATGGCACCTATATCGCCGTCAACCCGGCGCTGGCGCGCATCTATGGCTATCATTCGCCGGAAGACCTGATCGTGGGCCTGCGCGACATCACCCACCAGCTCTACGTGGAGCCCGAGCGCCGGGCCGAATTCATGCGCCTGATGGAGCAGCATGGATCGGTCTCCAATTTCGAGTCGCGCGTGTACCGGCGCGATGGCGACATCATCTGGATTTCCGAAAACGCCCGCGCCGTCTATGACGACGCTGGCAAGCTGGTCTGCTACGAAGGCACGGTCGAAGCCATCACCGAGCGCAAGCTGTACGAAGCTGAAATGCGCCACCAGGCCACCCACGATGCCCTGACCGGCTTGCCCAATCGCAACATGCTGCGCGAACACCTGCAGCGCGCCATCCAGGTGGCGCGCCAGAAGGGGGGGCTGACGGCGGTGGTGTTCGTGGACCTGGACCAGTTCAAGTTCATCAACGACAGCCTGGGCCATCAGGTCGGCGATGAGTTGCTCAAGGCGGTGGCCCAGCGCTTGCAGGCTTGTCTGCGCGATACCGATATGGTGGCGCGCCAGGGCGGCGATGAATTCGTATTGGTATTGCAGAACCAGACCGGTGGCGAGCTGGGCATTGCCGAGGTGATGCAGCGCATCCTGGCAGCGGTGGCGCGGCCCTGGCAGACCGGTGACCGCGAACTCCAGGTCACCGCCAGCATCGGCGTGAGTCGCTATCCGAGCGATGGCAAGGATGTGGAAACCCTGTTGAAGCAGGCTGACTCGGCCATGTACCGGGCCAAGGAGCAGGGGCGCAACAACTTCCAGTTCTTTGCGCCCTGGATGGATACCCAGGTCAGCAACCGCCTGGAAATGCTGATCAACCTGCGCCGTGCGCTGGACCACGACGAATTCAAGCTGTATTACCAGCCCAAGCTGAGCCTCAAGGATGGTCGCGTCATTGGTGCCGAGGCGCTCATCCGCTGGCAGTCGCCGGAGCAGGGCATGGTGCCGCCGGACCGTTTCATTCCCTTTGCCGAAGAGGCCGGGCTGATCGTGCCCATCGGCGAATGGGTGCTGCGTACGGCCTGCCACCAGAACAAACGTTGGCAGCAAGCCGGCTTGCCGCCCATTCCGGTGGCAGTCAACCTGTCGCCGCGCCAATTGAACCAGAGCCTGCCTGATTTCGTCTCCGGGGTGCTGGCGCAAAGCGGCTTGGACGCTGCTTGCCTTGAGCTGGAAATCACCGAAAACGTGGTCATGAAGGATGCCGAAAAGAGCGTGGCCACCTTGCACGCCTTGAAGCGTCTGGGTTTGCAGATTTCGGTGGATGACTTTGGCACCGGCTACTCCAGCCTGTCCTACCTGCGGCGCTTCCCGGTGGATGCGCTGAAGATCGACAAGTCCTTCGTGCGCGACATTGCGCGCGATGCCGATAGTGCGGCCATCGTCAAGGCCGTCATTTCGCTGGCCCATATCCTGAACCTGCGCGTCATTGCCGAGGGCGTCGAGGATGAGCAGCAACATGCTTTCCTGAAGGAAAATGCCTGCGATGAAGTACAGGGTTATTACTTTGGCAAGCCCATGGCTGTGGAGGATTTCACTGCCTGGATGAGCCGTCAGGGGCCAGGTGCTGAGGTGCTGTCATGCAAATAATTGTCCGTAGGGTGTAACAGGCTGCATCGCGGTAAATCTTTGTGCTACACTCCGCGCAGTACTTTTGATGCCTTGCGCCCCGACCGCCGCAGCCTGTGCGGCCAATAAAGGCTCCATGACGCAAGGCCGGTAGTTGAAAAGGTGCAGGTCGGCCGTCCGCAACCCCGCGACATGACGGCTTTGCGAAAGCGCGATACCTCCGCGACGCCGATTTGCCCGGGTCTTAGATTCCAGCTCATTCAATCTCCAAACACCGGAAGGCAGCAGCGCCGCCGCATTCAGCACTGCGCAAGACTTGTCGCACCTGGCCTGTTTCGGTCTGGCTGTTGGCCTGGCTGGTCGCACCCGTAGCGCCGGAGACACGCTGCAAGCCGAACTTTTGTTAACAACAAGACGCACAAGAGTGGTACATGAATATTGCTGAGGCCAAGAAAGTCCTCGAAACTGCATTGCTTTGCACGCATGAGCCCCTGTCGATCAATGATCTGAAGAAGCTGTACGTCGATCCCGAGAGCCAAGAGAGCAGCGACATCAATGCCGAGACCATCCGGCAGATGCTCGAAGAGCTGCGCGCCGACTGGGCCGACAAGGGCGTGGAAGTGGTCAGCCTGTCGACCGGCTGGCGCTTCCAGAGCCGTAAGGAAATGAAGGTCTACCTGGAACGCCTGAATCCAGAGAAGCCGCCCAAGTACACCCGCGCCACGCTGGAAACGCTGGCCATCATTGCCTATCGCCAGCCCGTCACGCGCGGCGACATCGAAGAGATTCGCGGTGTGGCGGTCAACACCCAGACCATCCGCATGTTGGAAGACCGGGGCTGGATCGAGTCTATCGGTCATCGCGACGTACCGGGCCGCCCGGCACTGTTTGCTACCACCCGCAAGTTCCTGGATGACCTGGGCCTGAGTTCGCTGGAAGAATTGCCACCGCTGCAGCAGGTCAGCGGCGAGGCTGCCGCCCAGGGCGCACTGCTGGAATTGCAGGCGCTCGAAGGTGGTGTGGCCGCTCTGGCTGAACAGGATGAGCAAGAGCCGCAGGAGGGCCAGGCTGACACCGTCGACGCTTCCGACATGCAAGACGAGAAAGAAGTGAACGAAATGGAAGAGGCGCAGCCGGCAGAACAGTCGCCAGCCGCCGAGCACACCGATATTGCAGCCGCCGCCGGGGAAGAGCGTGCTGCAGGCAGTGAAGACGCTTCCCCAGCAGCGCAAGAACCTTTTGAGCAAGACGTTGCCGTAACTGGCACAGACGCCAACGAGGCCGCCGTCGAAGCGGCAGGCGAGCATAACGACACCACCGAGCGGGCCGATCAGCGGGAAGATGACGCGCGTCCGCCACATCCAGATTCGAAGAATGAAGCCAACTAGTTCCAAAGACGACACCCAGGTCGACCTGGCCGCGGCCGATGCCGCCGCATCCGACAAGCCGGTGAAGAAGCGTACCCGCAAGCCTGCGGCCGAGACTGCTGCGGTCGAGTCGGTCACGGCCGCACCGCAAGCTGACGCCGCCGATGCCCCGGCACCGAAGAAACGTGCGCCGCGCGCCAAGAAGGTCGCAGCCGATGAGGCCGCACCGGCTCCTGCTGCGGTGGTCGCCGCCGAGCCGACTGTTGCACCCGAGAAAAAGCCGCGTGCCACCAAGCCGCGCGCCAAGAAGGTGGACCCGGCTGCTGCAGCTCCTGTGGCTGAGGCCCCGGCCCAACTGAGCCTGGCCATGGAGAGTGCGCCGGTCGCGCCTGCGGCCAAGCCCAAGCGCGCGGCCAAGCCCAAGGTTGCCGTCGCACCTGAAGCGGCCGCACCAGCGCCGGCCCCGGTCGCGCCCGAACTGCCCAAGGTCATCGTCACCGTGGGAGAGGAGGTGGTGGCGCCGCCGGTGCTGCTGGACGCCCCGGTCGATCCCAACCGTGCCAAGCCCGCCCGCCGCGGTGTGCGTGGCCCGCGCGCACTGCGTAACAACCGCGCTGCGCAACGCGCTGCGGCCGGTGGTGCCGAAGCCGCTCCCGCCCAGGGTAAGGGGGAGGGCGATGCCGCTCCCGCCGAGCGCCACCAGCCGCGTGGCCAGTTCGGCAAGAACAATGCACATGCCGGCCAGGCTGGCCAGCAAGGCAAGAAGAATTTCGACAAGAACGGCAAGAAGCCCAAGGCCCCGCAACTGGGCCTGCGCGCGACCGAGCCGGTCGATGACATCTTTTCCTACGTGACTTCCGAAGCCTACGACCGCGACGAAGGTGCCAAGGCCGGTGGCCGCCAGGCGCACCAGATGCGCGGCAAGAATGGCCGCCGCGATCTCACCGCCGAGGACGATGCCCCTAAGCTGCACAAGGTGCTGGCCGACGCCGGCCTGGGTTCGCGGCGCGACATGGAAGAGTTGATCGTGGCTGGCCGCGTCTCGGTCAACGGCGAGCCGGCTCATATCGGCCAGCGCATCCTGCCCACCGACGCCGTGCGTATCAACGGCAAGCTGATCCAGCGCAAGGTGAGCAAGCGCCCGCCGCGCGTGCTGGTCTATCACAAGCCCGCGGGCGAGATCGTCAGCCATTCCGATCCCGAAGGCCGCAGCTCCGTGTTCGACCGCCTGCCGGCCATGAAGGCCGGCAAGTGGCTGGCGGTGGGACGCCTGGACTTCAATACCGAAGGCCTGTTGCTCTTTACCACCTCTGGTGACCTGGCCAACCGCCTGATGCACCCGCGCTACAACATTGAACGTGAATACGCCGTGCGGACCCTGGGCGAGCTGGAAGAGGGGATGCGCCAGAAGCTGTTGGCCGGTGTGGAGCTTGATGACGGCCCGGCGCAGTTCTCGCGCATCGCCGATGGTGGTGGTGAAGGCGTCAACAAGTGGTATCGCGTGACCATCGGCGAAGGCCGCAACCGCGAAGTGCGTCGCATGTTCGAAGCGGTCGGCCTGACCGTCTCGCGCCTGATCCGTACCCGTTACGGCGCCATGACCCTGCCGCAGACCTTGAAGCGTGGTCGTTGGGAAGAACTGGAAGAAAACGCCGTGCGCAACCTGATGGCCGCTTGTGGCCTGGAAAAGCAGGCTGGCGAAGCCAAGTCCGGCAACGGCGGTCATGCCGGCAAGGGCCAGGGCAATGGTAACGGCAATGGTCCGCGTGGCAACGCCATGCAGAACAAGGGGCCGCAGAAGGGCCGCAATGGCGGCAACTTCGGCAACCAGGGTGGTGGCAACTATGGCAATGGCGGCAACTATGGTGGTGGCAACAAGGGTGGCCAGCCCAAGAGCCGCCAGCCTGATCCGCTGCAGACCGCGCTGGGCTTCCCCGATATCGGCAATGGCCAGCGTCGCGGCAATCGCCCGCAGCGTGGTGGCAATACTGCCGCCAACTTCATGCTGGGCGGCCTGCCAGGCATGAATCGCCGGCGCGGCGGTCGCTGATGCCTGGCTTGCCCGGTGGAAATGCATCGGGCAGGCTGCGGTGTAGCTCCGCTGCTCCTGGCAAGCTCGCAGGAAGTGCGCCAATGACGTTTTTTATGGACGTTTTTGGCGCCTCAAGCACATTTGACACCATTCCGGAATTGCTGCGCATAGCTGTATCGGTTATAATGTGTTAGTTAAACGCAACCTGCCGCGAATCGCATATGTGATAAATCATTGATAGATCCGCCTGCGCCATGAACGATGGAAGTACGGTGGTTCGCGTGATGTGTGATCTCGAGTTGCGTGAGATAACAAAAGATGGGCAGATGCCCATTTTTTTTTTGCTGATCAATTTTAGATGTCCGGCGGTCGCAACCCTGCCACCGGCATCCTGATGGAGAAATAGTCTTGCAATTGCTGGAGCTGATCGAATCCACCCTCGCGGGCCTGGGCTACGAACTGGTCGAGTTCGAGAAGGCGCAGCGCGGTCTGGTGCGCGTCTTCATCGATTTTCCGTTCGACCCCGAAGCAGAAGAAGCGCGTTCGATCACCGTCGAGGATTGCGAGAAGGCGACGCATCAGCTGTTGCACGTCTTCACCGTCGAAGACGTGGCCTATGAGCGCCTGGAAGTCTCCTCGCCCGGACTGGACCGCCCCTTGAAGAAGTTCTCGGACTTCGTGCGCTTCGTCGATTGCGAAGCCGTCATCAAGCTGCGCGTACCCTTGCCCGGCACGTCCAACCGCAAGACCTACGAAGGCGTGCTGCGCGAGCCCGAGGGCGAGGAACTGGTATTGGAATTTGAAGCAAACGATGGGTCGGCTGCCGTGTTGAATTTCACGCTGGCCGATGTGGATAAGGCACATCTGGTGCCGCAGGTCGATTTTAGGAGTCGCAAAGGATGAGTCGCGAAATTTTGTTGTTGGTCGATGCGCTGGCGCGCGAAAAGAACGTCGATAAGGAAGTCGTCTTCGGCGCATTGGAGCACGCGCTTGCGCAGGCTACCAAGAAGCGCTATGAAGGCGAGGTCGACATTCGCGTCTCGATCGACCGCGAAAGCGGCGAGTTCGAATCCTTCCGGCGCTGGCACGTGGTGCCTGACGAAGCCGGCCTGCAACTGCCCGACCAGGAAGTGCTGCTGTTCGAAGCCAAGGAACAGTTCCCCGATATCGAAGTCGACGAATACATCGAAGATCCGATCGAATCCGTCGAATTCGGTCGCCGCTTCGCGCAAGATACCAAGCAGGTGGTCCTGCAGCGCATCCGCGACGCCGAGCGCGAACAGATCCTGGCCGACTTCCTGGCCCGTGGCGACGCCCTGGTGACCGGTACCATCAAGCGCATGGAGCGCGGTGACGCCATCATCGAATCCGGCAAGATCGAAGCCCGCCTGCCGCGCGACCAGATGATCCCCAAGGAAAACCTGCGCATCGGCGACCGCGTGCGGGCCTACATCCTGCGCGTGGACCGCGGCGCCCGTGGCCCGCAGGTGATCCTGTCGCGCACCGCGCCCGAATTCATCATGAAGCTGTTCGAGCTGGAAGTGCCGGAAATCGAACAAGGCTCGCTGGAAATCAAGTCGGCCGCCCGTGACCCGGGCGTGCGCGCCAAGATCGCGGTCTATACCGCCGACAAGCGCATCGACCCCATCGGTACCTGCGTCGGTATGCGCGGCTCGCGCGTGCAGGCCGTGACCGGTGAACTGGGCGGCGAGCGCGTGGACATCGTGCTGTGGTCGGAAGATCCGGCCCAGTTCGTCATCGGCGCGCTGGCCCCGGCCAACGTCACCTCGATCGTGGTCGATGAAGAAAAGCACGCGATGGACGTGGTGGTGGATGAAGAAAACCTCGCCATCGCCATTGGTCGTGGTGGCCAGAACGTGCGTCTGGCAGCCGAACTGACCCGCTGGCAGATCAATATCATGACGGCCGAGGAATCGGCCGACAAGTCGGCGGCCGAGACCGCGCTGATCCGTACGCTGTTCATGGAAAAGCTCGATGTTGACCAGGAAGTGGCCGACATCCTGGTCGAGGAAGGTTTCTCGACCCTGGAAGAAATCGCCTACGTGCCGATCAACGAGATGCTCGAGATCGAATCGTTCGACGAAGAGACCGTCAATGAGCTGCGCAACCGCGCCCGCGACGCCCTGGTGACCGAAGCGATCGCCTCCGAAGAAGGCCTGGATGGCATGGATGAGGAGCTGATCAACTTCGAAGGCCTGGACCGTGTGCTGGCCGGCAAGCTGGGTCTGGCTGGCGTGAAGACGCTGCCGGCCTTCGCTGGCCTGGCTTATGACGAATTCGGCGCGATCCTGGCCCTGCCTTCCGAGCGCGCGCGCCAACTGATTGAAAATGCATTTGAAGATGTGACCGACGATGAAATGAAGCTCATCGATTCCAAATACGATGAGCGCGCCAAGGCCCTGCAGGCCAAGGCATGGAGCGCAGTCGAAGGCCGCTGAAAAGCGGAGCGTCTCCACATCATCTGCCGAGCCACATAGAAAAGAGGACTGAATGGCGAGTAACAACGTTGCCCAATTTGCCACCGAGCTTAAGATGCCTGCTGACCTGCTGCTGACCCAGCTGCGTTCGGCCGGGGTCGAGAAGAGCTCTGCATCCGATTCCCTGTCGAAGGAAGACAAGGACCGCCTGCTTGAACACCTGCGCCGTTCGCGTGGGGCCGCGCCGGAAGGCGATAAGAAAAAGATCACGTTGACCCGCAAGGAAACCACCGAGATCAAGCAGGCCGATGCAACCGGCAAATCGCGCACGATCCAGGTGGAAGTGCGCAAGAAGCGCACCTTCATCAAGCGTGACGAGCCCAGCGTGGAAGAGACTGCAGCGCGTGCTGCGGCGATCCAGCGCGATGCGGCTGCCGAAGCGCAGGAACGTGAGCAGGAAGAGGCTCGCCGTCAGGCCGAACTGAAGGCCCAGCAAGAACGTCTGGCCCAGTTGGAGGCCGAGCGCGCTGCCCAGGCCAAGGCTGCCGAGCTGGAACAGCAACGTGCCCGCGAAGCCGCAGAAGCGGAAGCCAAGCGCCAGGCGGCAGAAGCTGCGGCCGCTGCCGAAGCCGAGAAGGCCAAGGCGGCTGCCGCTGCCGCCGCTCCGGCCCCTGCTGCTGCCACGGCACCGACTACGCCTGCTGCGGTCGATCCGGCAGTGGAAGAAAAGAAGCGCGCTGCTGCTGAAGAAGCGAAGAAAAAGGCCGATGCTGCCGCCAAGGAAGCCGCCGACCGTGCTGCTGCCGCCGAGCGCGCGCGCAAGGCCGTGGAAGATGAAGTGGCCCAGATCAAGGCCATGATGAATGCGCCGCGTCGCGTCATCAAGGCACCGGAACCGGCCGCGCCTGCTGCCAAGACCTCCGAAGGCACGTTGCACAAGCCGGCGGCCGGCGCCAAGCCCGCCGAGAAGAAGGATGAGAAGAAGCCCGCCGTGGCCGCAGACAAGAAGTCGATCAAGTCGGCCAATGTCTCCTCCACCTGGCAGGACGACGCCAAGAAGCGTGGCGCCGGCGGCATGAAGTCGCGTGGCGCCACCGGTGGCGGTGGTCGCGATGGCTGGCGTGCCGGCCCCAAGGGCCGTCGTCACTCGCATGGCGACGACCAGCGTGAAAGCAACTTCCAGGTGCCCACCGAAGCGGTGGTGCATGACGTCTACGTGCCCGAAACCATCACCGTGGCCGAAGTGGCCCACAAGATGGCGGTCAAGGCTTCCGAGGTCATCAAGCACCTGATGAAGCTGGGTCAGATGGTCACCATCAACCAGGTGCTGGACCAGGAAACCGCGATGATCGTGGTGGAAGAAATGGGTCACCGCGCCCACGCCGCCAAGCTGGACGATCCGGAAGCGCTGCTGGTCGAAGGCGAAGAACACGCCGACGCCGAAGCCCTGCCGCGCGCCCCGGTGGTTACCGTCATGGGTCACGTTGACCACGGCAAGACCTCGCTCTTGGACTACATCCGTCGCACCAAGGTGGCCTCGGGTGAAGCCGGTGGCATTACCCAGCACATCGGCGCCTACCACGTGGAAACCCCGCGCGGCATGATCACCTTCCTGGATACTCCGGGCCACGAGGCGTTCACTGCCATGCGTGCTCGCGGTGCCAAGGCTACCGACATCGTGATTCTGGTGGTGGCCGCCGACGACGGCGTCATGCCCCAGACCAAGGAAGCGATTGCCCACGCCAAGGCTGGCGGTGTGCCGCTGGTCGTGGCGATCAACAAGATCGACAAGCCCGGCGCCAACCCCGACCGCGTCAAGCAGGAACTGATCGCCGAAGAAGTGGTGCCGGAAGAATACGGTGGCGATGCTCCGTTCATCGCCGTGTCGGCCAAGACCGGCGAAGGCATCGACTCGCTGCTGGAAAACGTCCTGCTGCAAGCCGAAGTGCTGGAACTGAAGGCACCGGTCGATGTGCCAGCCCGTGGCTTGGTGATCGAAGCCAAGCTGGACAAGGGCCGCGGCCCGGTGGCCACGATCCTGGTGCAATCCGGTACCTTGAAGCGCGGCGACGTCGTGCTGGCCGGTTCGGCCTATGGCCGTGTGCGTGCCATGCTGGATGAGAACGGCAAGAACATCGCCGAGGCAGGCCCGTCCCTGCCGGTGGAAATCCAGGGCCTGACCGAAGTGCCCTCCGCCGGTGAAGAAGTGGTGGTCATGACCGACGAGCGCAAGGCGCGCGAAATCGGCCTGTTCCGCCAGGGCAAGTTCCGCGACGTGAAGCTGGCCAAGCAACAGGCCGCCAAGCTGGAAAACATGTTCGACCAGATGACCGAAGGCGAGGTCAAGACCCTGCCGATGATCATCAAGACCGACGTGCAAGGTTCCCAGGAAGCCCTGGTGCAGTCGCTGCAGAAGCTGTCGACCGCCGAAGTGCGCGTCCAGGTGGTGCACGCTGCAGTGGGCGGCATCAGCGAAAACGACGTCAACCTGGCGGTGGCTTCGAAGGCCGTCATCATCGGCTTCAACACCCGTGCCGACGCCTCCGCCCGCAAGCTGGCCGAAGCCTCGGGCGTGGACATCCGTTACTACAACATCATCTATGATGCGGTGGACGAGGTGAAGGCCGCGATGTCGGGCATGTTGTCGCCGGAGAAGCGCGAACAGGCCCTGGGTCTGGTGGAAATCCGCCAGGTGTTCGTGGTCAGCAAGGTCGGTTCGATTGCCGGCTGCTACGTGCTGGAAGGCCTGGTCAAGCGTGGTTCGCAAGTACGCCTGCTGCGCAACAATGTGGTGGTATGGACCGGCGAACTGGACTCGCTCAAGCGCTTCAAGGACGACGTCAAGGAAGTCAAGTCGGGCTTCGAGTGCGGTCTCTCGCTCAAGGGCTACAACGATATCGAAGTGGGCGATCAGCTCGAAATCTTCGAAGTCCAGGAAGTCGCCCGTACCCTGTAATGCAATACGCCGGCGTATCGTTATCGATGCGCCGGCTTCACTGGCAAGATCCGTCGCAGCAACGCGGGAATCCTCCCGCCACGCCCTCGGCGGATTGTTTTTTTAAAGCATGGCAAAACACAGCAAATCCATTCCCGGACGCGGCTTGCGCGTCGCCGATCAGATCCAGCGCGATCTGTCGGAGTTGATCGCCTTCGAGCTCAAGGATCCGCGGGTGGGCATGATCACCATTACCGAAGTGCAGGTCACGCCGGACTACGCGCACGCCAAGGTCTTCTTCACCACGCTGGTGGACAACCCCGAAGCGATCAAGAACACCCTGGCTGGCCTGCGCAAGGCGGGCGGTTACCTGCGTACCCAGTTGGGCCGCAGGCTGACCATCCACACCTTGCCGGAACTGCATTTCGTACACGATAACTCGACCGCACGCGGCATTGAGATGTCGCGCCTGATCGATGAGGCCAACGCCACCCGCGCCAAGGATTCGGACGACGAGGCCTGAGCCTGCGTTCTTTCGGTACGGGCTGCGCCGCTTGCACAGGCAGTCTCGCAGTTTTCTTCATTTCTTCACACCGGTCTGCGTCTTCCTTCATGGGAAGCGTGAGGCCGGTCTTGCATTTCATGGCCGACGATACGACGGCGGATACCGCATCCGCTTCTCCTGATACCCCGCAGCCGCGCGCCAAGCGCGGCCAGCCGCCCCGCGCGCCGCGCCCTCCGCGCGTGCCGGTGCACGGCGTGCTGTTGCTGGACAAGCCCGTGGGCCTGTCTTCCAACGATGCGCTCATCCGCGCCAAGCGCATGATCAATGCGCCCAAGGCCGGCCACACCGGCACCCTGGACCCGTTCGCCACCGGCCTGTTGCCGCTGTGCTTCGGCGAGGCTACCAAGTTCTCGCAGGACTTGCTGGAAGCCGACAAGACCTATGAAGCCATCGTCCATCTGGGCGTGCGCACCGATACCGGCGATACCGAAGGCCAGGTCATCAGCGAGCGCGCAGTCGAGGTTAGCCTGGAGCAGATCGAAGCGGTCCTGGCGCAATTCCGCGGCCCCATCAGCCAGGTGCCGCCCATGCACTCGGCCTTGAAGCGCGACGGCAAGCCCTTGTACGAATACGCCCGCGCCGGCATTACGCTGGAACGCGAAGCCCGCAATGTCACCATCCACGCGCTGGAACTGCTGGACTACCGGGCGCCGATGTTGCGCATCCGCGTCACTTGCAGCAAAGGGACCTATATCCGCGTGCTGGGTGAAGATATTGGTGAAGTACTGGGCTGTGGGGCCCACCTCAATGCCTTGAGACGCACCGGGGTCGGTGGTCTCACGCTCGATGGCGCGGTCACGCTGGAGGCTTTCGAGGCCGCTGGCGAGCTGGAGGCCCGCAAGGCGCTGCTGCTGCCAGTGGATGGCCTGTTGCGCAGCTTCCCGGCGGTGCAGCTCAGCGATGAACTGGCGCGCCGCTTCCTGCACGGCCAGCGCCTGCCGCTGGGTAAGGAAGGTGTACAGGTGCCGCAGCAGACTGGCCGCGTGCGGGTCTATCGCAGTTCGGATGCCGCCTTGCTGGGTACCGGACTGTTGCAGGAATACGCCATCCTGGCCCCCGAAAGGCTGGTGTCCACCGCCTGAGGATAGATAGCTTCAAAACGGCTTGCAGTACGGCCTTCTCCGATGTGCCAGGGACCTCGGCAAGCCGTTGATAACACAGGTTTTTCCAAAGTTCATGCGTCGCAACATGCTATAATGCGCGCCTCCCGAGATTCGGCATTTCCCAACCACATTCACCATGTCAAACAATATCCGCGCAATTCGCAACATCGCCATCATCGCCCACGTTGACCACGGCAAGACCACCCTGGTGGACCAGCTGCTGCGCCAGTCCGGCACCTTCCGCGACAACCAGCAAGTGGACAACCGCGTGATGGACTCCAACGACATCGAAAAGGAACGCGGCATCACCATCCTGTCGAAGAACTGCGCGGTGGAATACAAGGGCACCCACATCAACATCGTCGACACCCCAGGCCACGCCGACTTCGGCGGTGAAGTCGAGCGCGTGCTGTCGATGGTGGACTCGGTGCTGCTGCTGGTGGATGCCCAGGAAGGCCCGATGCCGCAGACCCGCTTCGTGACCCGCAAGGCGCTGGCCCTGGGCCTGAAGCCCATCGTGGTCTTGAACAAGATTGACCGCCCGGGCGCACGCGCCGAATGGGCCATCAACGCCACCTTCGAACTGTTCGACAAGCTGGGCGCCACCGAAGAACAGCTGGACTTCCCCGTGATCTACGCTTCGGGCCTGAACGGCTACGCCAGCCTGGATCCGGAAACCCGCGAAGGCAACATGGAGCCGCTGTTCGACGCCATCCTGAAGTACGTGCCGGCCCGCAAGGATGACCCGGACGCACCGCTGCAACTGCAGATCACCTCGCTGGAATACTCTTCCTACGTCGGCAAGATCGGCGTGGGCCGTATCCTGGCCGGTCGCATCAAGGGTGGCCAGGACGTGGTGTGGATGAACGGTCCCGAAGACAAGCCGACCAAGGCCCGCATCAACCAGGTGCTGACCTTCAAGGGCCTGGAGCGCGTACTGGTCGATGAAGCCCTGGCCGGCGACATCGTGCTGATCAACGGTATCGAAGAAATTGGCATCGGCTCCACCATCTGTGCGCCGGATGCGCCCAACGGCCTGCCGATGCTGAAGGTCGATGAACCGACCCTGACCATGAACTTCATGGTCAACACCTCGCCGCTGGCTGGCCGCGAAGGCAAGTTCGTCACCACCCGCCAGATCCGCGACCGCCTGGAAAAGGAACTGAAGTCCAACATGGCCCTGCGCGTGGTGCAGGCCGAGAACGACGACTCGACCTACGAAGTGTCGGGCCGTGGTGAATTGCACCTGACCATCCTGATCGAAAACATGCGCCGCGAAGGCTTCGAACTGGCCGTCTCGCGTCCGCGCGTGGTGTTCCGCATGGTCAATGGCGTGCGCGAAGAGCCGTACGAAAACCTGACCGTGGACGTCGAAGAAACCCATCAGGGCGGCGTCATGGAAGAACTGGGCCGTCGTCGTGGCGACCTGCAGAACATGGAACCGGACGGCAAGGGCCGTGTGCGCCTGGAATACCATATCCCGGCGCGTGGCCTGATCGGCTTCCAGGGTGAATTCATGACCCTGACCCGCGGTACTGGCCTGATGAGCCACGTCTTCGACGACTACAAGCCGGTGGACACCACCAAGGGCGAACTGGCCGGTCGTCGCAACGGCGTGCTGATCTCCCAGGACGACGGCGCTGCCGTGGCCTACGCACTGTGGAAGCTGCAGGACCGTGGCCGCATGTTCGTCAGCCACAACGACCCGGTGTACGAAGGCATGATCATCGGCATCCACTCGCGTGACAACGACCTGGTGGTCAACCCGATCAAGGGCAAGCAGCTGACCAACGTGCGTGCTTCCGGTACCGACGAAGCCGTGCGCCTGGTGCCGCCGATCGAACTGTCGCTGGAATATGCAGTGGAATTCATCGAGGACGACGAACTGGTCGAAGTCACCCCGAAGAGCATCCGCCTGCGCAAGCGTCACCTGAAGGAACATGAGCGCAAGAAGGCCTCGCGCGAAGAGTCCATGTAAATCGGTAGTAGGGAAGGGCGGGCTCATCGGGGCCTGCCTGCAGTGAAGAGTCGGGAATGGTGGGCAAGGCTGGTGGTGATATCTGGTTTGTGAATAACTGATATCAGCACAAAAAAGCAGACAGCCATGATGCACTGCCATATAGTTACACCTGTCTCCTCCAATTTCCTCCTAAAGAATTGGATTCAAGCCCGCAACTTCGGTTGTGGGCTTTTTTTTTGCCATTCAGCTAAAGTGGCTGCTGGCAGGGGATTGCCTGTCAGGTTGGTGCTGCTCTTGGTTCTTCCTCTTCATTTCATCTTTTAGCAAGATGAACGTTTGTCCAAAATAATTTGTGCTGCGCTGTTTTTGTGCATTGCGAAATGACGGCTGCCGGATTGTGGTGCAAAATCGAGTCTGCTGTACGAAAAATCCTATCTCGAAGAGGATAGAGGGGACACCAGCCCGCAACGCGCAAGCCTTGCGGGCTTTCTATTTGCGCACCTGGTCTGCCTCTTCTCCCGCCCTTTCTTTCTATTGATCTCCCCGTCCCCACGCCGGTTGTTGAGTCTGTGCACCGCGCCGTCAGTTGCGGTCAACTATCAGCTCTGACAGTTACATGTTGCTTTCCAGGACACTATTCTTGCGCCATGGAATTAATTGTAGATTTGCAACTACGGTGAGGAGATGTCCATGCTGTTGAGTTTGAATACGGCTCAAAGAAATACAGTCGAGCGGTTTGCAGAAATAGGTCAACACATCGCCCATGCCCAGCAGCCGGGCCAGCAAGGGTTTGACTGGGCCAGTTGGAACCTGCTACGCCAACAGGGCTTATGGCAGCTGATTGTGGCACCCGCGCAGGGCGGTAGTGGTGAGGATTGGTGGTGCTTCAGCTACGTGCTGGAAGCATTGGCACGCACGTGCCGCAGTCCTGCACTGATCTTGTCGATCATTGCCCAGGCTGGCATGGTCAGGGCATTGGCGATCTATGGTTCTCCGTCACAGCGCAACCGCTATCTGTCGGCGATCCTCAAGGGCGAGCCCAGCGCGACTGGCATTGCCGAACCTACCACCGGGACCGATGTGCGCAGCATCAACACATTGCTCACCCCAGAGGGTAATGGCTTCCTGCTTAATGGCACCAAGTTCAACATTGCTCATGCCCCCTTGGCCCGTTTTACGCTAGTGGTTGCCAAACTGGCGGACGGTGAGCAGCGCAGCACCACCCTGGTCTTGCTCGACAACGATCAGGCCGGCGTCACCTGTACCGGAATGGATCAGAAGCTGGGACTGATGCAACTCCCTACCGGCAGCCTGCAATTCGATCAGGTGCGCATCGAGTCGCATCAATTGCTGGGCAAGCCCAAGGAGGGGCTGGGCAACCTGATCAATATCATTTCGCTGGGACGCTTGTATTACGGCCTGGTGGCGGCTGCGATCCTCACCCCACTGTTTCATGAAGCCGTTTCCTATGCCCGCAAGCGCCAGAGTTTCGACAGTGCGATTGATCAGCATCAGTACGTTCAACAACGTCTGGTCGATATGAAGATCGGCATGGAGCGCAATCGCTGGATGGCCTATGGCGCGTTGGGACAACTGCTGGAAGGACATCCTGAGGCCTGGATGAGCTGCTCCATCAGCAAGCTATCGGGGGTCGATGACTTGGTTAACTCGGCCACGGGTTTGCTGCGCATGTTCGGCAGTTTGGGTTATCACAGCGGCCCGGTCTCCGATTTTCTGCGCGATGCGCTGGGATTTTGCAGCGTGGGGGGAACCGAAGAGATGCATCGCAAGAATATCTTCAACCAGATCACGCGCCTGACGCATTGATGTTTCCCTCTTCTCTCAAAAATCCTCAAAGGAGCGCCCCATGCAAGCAAAACCTTTTTCGCTGGAGCTGGAGGTCAGGTATCGCGACATCGATACCATGGGCCATGTCAGCAGTCCGGTTTATTACGAATATGTCCAACACGCTTACGTGAGCTACATGCACTGGCTATTGGAGGTGCCACTGGAGGCCAAGCTGCCGCAGATCATGGTCAAGACCACCTGCGAATACCTGGAACCGGCCAAGCTGGGCGACCGTTTGAGCATCCAGGCGCGTGTCACGCGTTTCGGCAGCAAGAGCTTTGAGATGGAGTACGCCGTCTCGCGTCTGGGCGCTGATCCGGTCAGGGTGGCCAAGGCCACCTCCACGCACGTAGCCTTCGACTACGCAAGCAATGCGAGTGTGCAGGTGCCAGAGTCATTGAAGAGGCTCGTATTGCAGTTCCAAGGGGCGCTCTAAGCCCGTTCATCCATTCTGCGGAGGCAATATGCAACTGCCTGATAGAACACCGAGGCCGCCGGCCTTGCGACGCTCCTGGCTGTTTCTGGCCGGTGCCGATGAGGACGCCTTGATGCAAGGCACCGACAGCGGCGCCGATGTCCTGATCCAGGAAGTCGAAACCTTCACCCCCACCCCGGCGCGAGCGCAAGCCTGTCGTCTCAGTGCGCACATTATGCGGCACTGGAAGGCCGCCGGTGCGGTCACTGCGGTGCGCATTGATCGTCTGGAAGCCGGTGGCATGGAGGATCTGACCTTACTGATGGCGGCCGCGCCGCAAGTGGTCATGATGTCCTTTGTCTCGACGCCGCAGCAGATGGAGGCACTGGATGAAGTCGTAGGACGCTTGGAACGCCAATACGGCATTGTGCCAGGAACCACGGAGCTGGTGCCCAATATCGAATCGCCCCTGGGGCTGCTCAATACGATCCCCATTGCCAGGGCCAGCGCGCGCGTGAGCGCGGTACTGGTCGGCACCGAAGACATGGTGGCCGACATCGGTGCGCAGCGCACACGAGAGGGACGCGAACTCGACTATGTGCGCTCCCGCTTTCTTATTGAATGTGCCTCGCTGGGAATGAGCGCCATCGACTGTCCCTACAGTTATACGGATTCGGCCGGCGCGGCGCGGGACATGCAGCAATCCTTGGCCTTGGGATTCAAGGCCAAGGCCATTGTGAATGCGCACTTCGTGCCTCTGGTCAATCGTGTGCTCACGCCGAGCGACGACGACATCGCCGCGGCCCGACGTTGCATCGAGGCCTTCGAGAATGCGCGCACGGCCGCTGGTGGCAAGCGGGTAGCGGCAGCGGTGGCCGATACCTTCTTGGTGGAGGTTCCCGACTATCTCGCTGCGCGCCGATTGCTCGCGCGCGCGGCGCAATTTGGCATGGGGTAATGGAATGAATCCACTTCAAATTCAATTGAAATCGCTGGACGTGCTGGTGGGGGCTCAGGCTGATTTCCAACCAGAGCAAGCTCCTGATGAGCCGCATCTGCTTTTTCTGGCGTGGCTGCAACTTGCCCTGGAGCGTGGGGTGCCTGAGCCGCATATTGTCACGCTCTCTACGGTGGATGAAAAAGGCTGCCCCGATGCACGCAGTGTGACGCTGCTCAACGTGGATGAACGGGGATGGCACTTTGCTGCCAACGCCAACAGTCCCAAGGGGAGGCAGATGGGACAGCAGCCTTTGGCCGCATTGACTTTCTACTGGGCCGGTGTCGCCCGCCAGGTGAGGATACGCGGCCGGATCGCTACGTTACCTGCCGAGGTCGGCGCAGCCGATTACCTGGCCCGTCCCGACAAGTCGCGCGCAGCGATCCTTTTGGGCCGACAAAGTATGCCATTGCAGTCGCCCGAGGTGATGGCGGCGGCGATTGAGCAACAACTGGCCCAGTTCAGTCAGACCCCTGGTCGCATCGCTGCCTCCTGGACCATGTACGTGCTTGAGCCGGAGACGGTGGAGTTCTGGCACGCTGATAAACAGCGCCTCTTTACGCGCTTGCGCTATGCGCGCCACGCCAAGGCCTGGCGGCGTGAGCTGCTATGGCCATGACGCCGAGGACAAGCATGGGGCCGATGGAAACAGGGCATATCCAGACATTGCTGACGCATTCTGGGCGCCAATCCGAGCGCTATCATGGCTTCGTCAATCCACCGGTGTTCCACGCTTCCACCGTGCTCAGTCAGACGGTGCAAGAACTCCAGGGCCATGCGCAGCCTTATGTGTATGCGCGACGCGGCACACCCACCAGCGAAGCACTGCAAACTGCGCTTACCGAGCTGGAGCAGGCTGCAGGCGTGGTGCTTTGCCCCTCTGGTTTGAATGCCTGCATGTTGGCATTGCAGGTGGTGCTGGCGCCGGGTGAGCATGTGCTGGTCAGCGAGGGCGTATATCGGCCGGTGCGAATGGCCTGCGCAGGATGGCTGGCACGATGGAATATACAGACCAGTTTCTATGCCCCCAGCGCCAGCGTCGATCAGATTGCCCGCCTCATCGGGCCGCACACGCGTGCCATCTATGTGGAGGCACCCGGCTCCAATACCTTCGAGCTACCCGACATGCCCGCCATTGTCGCGCTGGCACAGGCGCATGGCTTGACAGTGATTGCCGACAATAGCTGGGCAACCCCGCTGTTCTGCAAGCCTTTACAGTTGGGTGTGGACCTCTGCATCCATGCCGGCACCAAGTATCTGTCGGGTCATTCGGATGTGATGCTGGGAACGGTATCGGCCAATCCCGCGTGGTGGTCCCGGCTGCATTCATTGCATGGCGATCTGGGCTTATGCGTGGGGCCTGACGATATTTTCCTGGCCCTGCGCGGGTTGCGTACCCTGGACGTGCGGTTGCAGCAGCATCAACGCAATGCCTTGCAGGTAGCTCAATTCCTGAGTCATCACTGCGAGGTGGCTGCGGTGTTGCATCCAGCCTTGCCTGGTTTTGACGGGCACGCGTTGTGGCGCCGTGATTTCAGCGGCGCCTCAGGGCTATTTTCGGTCGTGCTGCAGCCCGCCCCGGAAGCCGCCGTCGCCGCTTTTCTGAATGGATTACGATGGTTCGGCCTGGGATATTCCTGGGGCGGTTTCGAGAGTCTGGCTCTTCCCATTTCGCTGCAGGCCCCGTATCTGGCTGGACGTTGGCCGGTTGGTTCGCAGGCGGTGCGTTTGCATATCGGCTTGGAAGCCGTTGAAGATCTGACCGCCGATCTGGCAGCAGGGCTGGATCGTTATGCGCAGGCGCGCCGATCAAAGGAGGAATGATGCTCACTATCTGGGGCCGCAAAAGTTCGTTCAATGTCCAGAAAGTGCTGTGGCTGGCCGATGAGCTGGGAATGCCTTATCACCACGTCCCGGCAGGTGGAATTGAAGGCTCGCTCAATACAGTGCAATACGTCGCGATGAACCCCACGCGCAGAATACCGCTCATCCAGTGGGAGGGCACGCCCATCTGGGAGTCTCATGTCATCCTGCGGGCACTGGCAGCACTGGATCCGCAGCGCCGGTTCTGGTCCGATGATCCGGTGATACGGTCGCAGGCCGAGCGCTGGATGGACTGGGGGCAGACTGCATTGGAACCTGATCTGATGACGGGTCTGTTCTGGGAACTGGTACGCACGCCACAATCCCAGCGCGACTGGTCCGTCATCAAGGAAAAGATCCAGCGCTGCGAGCAGCATTTCTTCATGCTCGATGACGTCCTCCGGAAGCAGCCTACCTCAGTGGTGATCGCTTCGGATTAGGCGATATTCCCGTGGGTGCCAGCCTGTTTCGCTACTTCACGATGGACATCGAGCGTCCTGATCTACCGCACGTGCGCAATTGGTATCAGCAGTTACAATCGCGTCCAGCCTACCGGACTAACGTGATGGTCTCCTACGAAACCTTGCGTGGGGTGTCGGCGCGCCCAGCATGAACAGCGCGGCAAAACTTCCCATCCTGCTGGTGCTGCACCGGGCCCAATCCACTGCGGGCCGGGTGGGGCGGGCGCTGACCCGACTCGGCTACGGGCTGGATATCCGGCGGCCCCCCCTGGGCGAGAAGTTGCCCGCCAGCCTGGAGCGTCATGGCGGGGCCATCGTCTTTGGCGGACCGATGAGTGCCAATGATCCCGAGCCATGGATACGTGAGGAGATTGACTGGATCGGCACTCCCTTGACGCAACAAAAGCCTTTTCTGGGAATCTGCCTGGGCGCCCAGATGCTGGCCTTGCATCTGGGGGCGAAAGTGGCGGCGCGTTCCGATGGCAAGGTCGAGATCGGTTATGGCTCCATTCTTGCCGCCCGCGCCGGGCGCGCCATGGGGCCATGGCCAGGACGTGTCTATCAGTGGCACCGTGAAGGTTTCCAACGCAGTACAGGAATGACGCTGTTGGCCAGCAGCCCGGATTTCGAAAACCAGGCCATTGCTTATGGGACGTCGGCATACGGTTTGCAATTCCATCCGGAAGTCAGTCTGCAGATGGCACAGCGCTGGAGTGCCGCAGCCCAACACAAGCTGCAGCAGCCCGGTGCACAGAATCGGCTGACCCAGTTGCGTCTGGGACGTTTGCATGACCGCGAGTGCGCGGTCTGGTTGTACTGCTTTCTCGAACGATGGTTACGGTCGGATGCGCTTGTAACGCGCTGATCGGGATCAGGCGAATTGCCGCGCAGAGGGGGCCCGGTATGGGTAGGGAGAATGCATATATGAAGTTATCAGACATGCCCGGCTTGAATAGCCGGTCCAGCAGGCAACGGCTATGACCATCACGCCGGAACATGAAGGAAACTACAGCGAGAGTCTGGACGGCCCCACTTTGTTCGTGCTGGAGGGAGAGGACTTGCCCGGCTCCGAGTTCCGACTGGGAACTCGGCAATATGATTGGCATGAGCATGTACGGGGACAGCTTTTCTGCGTGCAAAGCGGCTTTGTACAGGTCAGCACCGTGCATGGTGCCTGGCTGTTGCCGCCCAGTCGGGCTGCCTGGATTCCGCCGGCCATGCGGCATAAGGTCAGTATCAGTGGTGCCATGAGTGGCTGGACTGTGCTGGTGCATCCTGATGCCTGTCGCGATTTGCAGGATCGACCTTGTGTCATCACCATCGGCGAGCTGCTTGGCGCCATCATTCGCCGCGCGTTGTCGTGGAGTAAATCCGGGCCGCGCAATGTGGAACAGCAAAGAATCAGCGAGATCCTGCTCGACGAAGTGCGTCTTGCAGCCCATGAGGGCTTGCATTTACCCATGCCGGAAGATCGCCGGCTGCTGCGTATCGCCGTCGCTTTTCTCAAGGAGCCTGATAGCAACCGCACGCAAGAGCAATGGGCGCGGTGGGCGGGCATGTCGCCCAGCACTCTGTCCCGGCGCTTTCAGGCTGAAACCTGCCACAGTTTTGCGCAATGGCAGCAGTTGGCCAGGTTGATACGAGGGCTGGAGATGCTGGCCAATCGCGCCTCCGTGAGCGATGTCTCGCACGCGCTGGGCTACGCCACCCCGAGCAGTTTCATTGTCATGTTCAAACGTTACTTCGGAGATTCGCCTGCGCATTACTTTGCCGAGAGAAAAGAATGAATGCGCTTCTCGCCATGGCCCAACGCCTTGCTAGTGCATCAGTATTTGTCCTGGCCGGATCAGTCCCCACTGCACCGCTTTCAACATCGCCTCGTGGCGGTGGCTGACGTTGAATTTGCGGCGGATATTGGCGAAGTGGAAGTTGATGCAGGATTCGCTGACGTTGAGGATGGCGCCGATCTCCCACGATGTTTTCCCGGCGGCATGCCATTTCAGGCATTCCACTTCGCGCGTGCTCAGCTTGGGTGGTTCGCCGCGTTGCGCATCACGTAGGCGCGCTGCCGCCTCCAGAAACACATCGCGCGCCAGTGCCAGTTCGGGCAGGCATTGCATCAGATGCTGCTGCCTGTTGCGTATTGGCTCCATCGTGTCCATCGCCATGGTGAGCGCACCCATTTCTCCATGTGGACCATGTGAGGGCAGACTCACACCCAGGCGCATTCCCTGCCTGGCGAACTCCTGATAGAGCAGGGGGTGGCCTGCTTCGGAAAAATAGTGCTCATCCCAAAGCAGAGGCTGCTGGTGGTGCCGGCAGTGGGCAAAGATGGGATCGCTGTTGTCGTTGCGGACCTTGTAATGATCCCGCGCCCAGTGCTCGTCGCAATTGGTCAGCACCAACGGAGCACAATGCGAGCTTGTGACGGCGGGAATGACAGTCAACAAGACTTTTTCAAATCCCAGCGCCATGGTGAGTGAGAGCAGCATGTCCCGTAGCTCGCTCTTGTCGATAGGTCCGTTCAATTTCAGCCAGAGGTGGGTACTGTTCATGTGCTGCAAGGCGCGTCGATCCGATTGCTTGGCTGTACCGGCTGTCCTGACAGACAGCAGCACAATCTATTTTTTGGCTGCGCCAGGCCCTCCTTTGGGTTTGAAAGGCGGTTTGGCAAGCCAGACCAGGGCGATGGCTGCGATATATACCCAGCCCAGCAGCAGTGAAACATCATTGAACGCAATCTGATAGGCCTGGCCATTGAGCATGTTTTCTGCCATGGCAGTGCTGTGCTGGGGCGCAAAACTGGCCAGTTGCTGCCGCACCGATGGGCTGTAGCGGCTGATGGATTCGCTCAGATGCGCATGATGATGGATGGTGCGCCGCTCCCACAGCAAGGTCGTGATGGAAACCGCGAAGCTGGCCCCCAGCGTGCGCAGGAAGGTCGACAGGCCAGAGCCAGCGGCAATTTCTTCCGGTTTCAGATCGGACAGCAGGATGGTATTGATTGGCATGATGAACAAGGCCAGGCCCAGTCCCTGCAGCAATTGAACCAGCGCCACTTGTTCGAAACTGATGTCGGTGGCAAAGCCTGCCCTGAGGAAGCAGCTCAGGGCCAGCGTGCCGAAGGCGAAGCAGACCGTCATGCGCATGTTCAGTCGCGCTGCATACTTGCCCATGAAGGGAGTGGTCAATACCGGCAGGATACCCATCGGTGCTGCGGCCAGACCGGCCCAGATGGCGGTGTAGTTCAGCGAATGCTGCAGCCAGCTTGGTACCATGACGTTGACCGAAAAAAAGGCCGAGTAGGCCAGGATCAGCGTGAGTGTGCCGGCGGCAAAGTTGCGGTAGCGGAACAGCTTGAGATTGACGATGGGATTGGGCTCGGTCAATTCCCAGATCAGGAAAAAGGCGATCCCGATGACCGCAATGACACTGGCGATGATGATCATGTCCGAATGGAACCAGTCTTCGTCGTTCCCCTTGTCCAGTACCAGTTGCAGTGCTCCCACACCGATGATGAGCGCGGCCAAGCCGACGTAATCCACCTTGCTCTGTACCGTGCTTTCCACGCGCTTGCCCAACTGGTCGAAGACCACCGAACAGGCCAGCAAGCCGATAGGAACGTTGATCAGAAACGCCCATTCCCAGGCATAGCGTTCCGTAATCCAGCCGCCCAGCAAGGGGCCGGCGATGGGGGCCACGACGGTCACCATGGCAATCACGGACAGGGCGAAACTTCTTCTTTCCTGGGGATAGATCGACAGCATCAGGGCCTGCGTGGTCGGAATCATCGGGCCTGCGACCAAGCCCTGCAGGGCACGAAACAGCAACAGCGCCTCCATGTTCCAGGCCAGGCCACATAACAGCGAGGACAGGGTAAACAGCAGCGTGGCCCACAGGAACAGGCGAACCTGCCCGATGCGCCGCACCAGGAAGCCGGTCAGCGGCAGGGCAATGGCATTGCACAAGGTGAAGGTGGTAATGACCCAGGCGCTCTGGCTGGGAGTCACGCCCAAGTTGCCGGCGATGGTAGGTAGGGAAACGTTGGCAATGGTACCGTCCATCACCTGCATGAAGACGGCCAGGGCTAGGCCGACGCTGGTCAGCGGGACATTGACGGGTGGGCTCGCCGTCAGTGGGGCGGCAAC
>NZ_BADI01001160.1:0-829 GCF_000333555.1 Herbaspirillum sp. B65
CGGATCGCCACCGACATCGGCCACCAGCACGAAGACCGGGGTAAGGAAAGTGGCATACAGGCCATAGCTGACCGGACGCAGCGCCATGGTCAGCACCGTCAGCGGAAACACCAGCACCGCCAGTCCCAGCGGCGAATGCACCACCAGGCAGACCGCCACCGCCAGCACGCCACCGACCACGCTGCCTACGGCGCGCTCCATGCTGCGCGACCAGCTATCAGAAATACTCGGCTGCATTACCAGCATGGTGGCCATGGTGGCCCAATAGCCGAAGGGCAGTTCCAGCAGATGCACGATCAGGTAGGTGGCACCGGCGGCGGCGGCGCAGCGCCAGGCGTGATGCCATTCGGCCGAACCGGCGCGCACATGCAGCGCGGCCTTGCGCCACAGCGCAGCCAGCAGGTGCAGCAGCGCCGCCACACCCCGACGTTGTGGCCGGGCCACGCGAGCGGCCTGCTTGAGGCCGGCCGGATCCTGGCCGCCCAGCGCCAGCGGCGTATCGACCTGCTGCAACAGACGTCCGGTGCCGCTACGCTCAGCAATCGTTCTGCAAGTTCGCCGTCGGCTTTGATCGACTTGGTGCGCTCTATATAGTTTTCATCCACCTCTTTGCTTTTTGATGATTTACGCATGTGTCGTAACAAGTAGGTCTTGCTGGCTTTCTGTTTTTCAGCGCATAAAAGGGTGTCACCNAAGTCACGCGCATCCTCCGGTAGTGTCGCCAGCATGGACTGCTTTTTTTTGGGAAGACATGCGTTATCTTTCATCTCTCCATGAACATTAATGGGGTGGAAATCAGTATGCGATGGGCTTGCCCATGCAGCAGTGC
>NZ_BADI01001159.1:0-456 GCF_000333555.1 Herbaspirillum sp. B65
CAGTCCAGTAAGCTCATCGCGCGCGATCTGAACATCAGTGTCAAGACGGTGGATGTGCATCGCGCCAGCGTCAAGGACAAGCTGGGCTGCCAGAGCACGGCCACGCTGGTGCGCGACGTGCTGATGGATTTCGGGCCGGAATTTCTCAAGGCGGCCTGAACCGCGCTGAGCGGGTCCGGCTCACGCCACCGCTCTCTCCTTGGACTTACCGATGACGCCCTGATCGCTGACGGCCTGCCGCCAGCGATCAGTCTTGCCTCTTGCCTTATGCCGCCTGCAAGGCGAAGAACGCCACCGCGCGCTTCAATTGCGCCGCCTGGTCTTCCAGCGACTTGGCGGCCGCTGCGGCCTGCTCCACCAATGCCGCGTTCTGCTGGGTCACGCCATCCATCTGGCTCACCGCCTGATTGACCTGGTGGATGCCTTCGGCCTGTTCGCGGCTGGCAGTACTGATCT
>NZ_BADI01001158.1:0-483 GCF_000333555.1 Herbaspirillum sp. B65
CGTCCAAGGGTTTTACTTGAAGCAGATTTCCGACGACAAACAAAATGGCCAGGCGGTAGCTGGCAACGGATTTCGGGGACAAGCGATGGGTATCGGGCCGCAGATCCGATGGGACTGGACGCCAGGCTCGGCCGTGACTTTCAAATATCAGCGCGAGTTTTCGGTACGCAATCGTCCGCAAGGAGATCGGTTCTGGCTTCAGGTCAGCGTTCCTTTCAAGTGATGTACTAGCGCCGCCCATCGAAACGGCCAATGGCCGCCACCGCTGCCATGTGAGGCCAGTAGCGGGTTCGATTGGGCGCGTGGTGGACTACTGTTTGCGACGTCCGCAATCGGCTAACAGCAGCCGTTCGTATGACACATCGAGGGATTGAAAGCGCGACTCGGCAACACCTAAAATAGCTAGGAAAGATCTGCCCCTGGTGCAGCCAGGCGCCCCAGGCGGCATTGCTGGCGGCCACGTCGAGGTCGGCGTCCTCCAGG
>NZ_BADI01001157.1:0-14724 GCF_000333555.1 Herbaspirillum sp. B65
GCCGACTTCATCCTGGTCGCAGCCAAGACCGTCGGCGCCGATGGCACGCCGGTCGGCATCAACCTGTTCATCGTCGAGCGCGACGTGAAAGGCCTGACGATCGGGCGCGAGGAAGACAAGATGGGCGCGCGAGGCGTGCCGTCCTGCCCCCTGTTCTTCGACGATGCCTTCATTGCTGAGTCCAACCGACTGGGGCCGGAAGGCGGACAGGGTTTCAAGGTCGCGATGGAGGCGCTCAACACCAGCCGTCCGATCGTCGCTGCGCGCGCGGTCGGCATCGCCCAAGGCGCCATCGACCACGCCGTCAAGTTCATCGAAGAACGTGCGGCCTTCGGCCAAACGATCGCCGGGTTCCAGGGTGTGCGCTGGATGATCGCCGACATGGTGGCGCAGACCGAAGCGGCGCGTCAGTTGGTCTACCGTGCCGCTTCGCTGGTGGACAGCGGCGTGACCGGGCGCGCCCTGGCACCGACAGCGGCAATGGCCAAGATGTTTGCCTCCGATGTGGCCATGAAGGTCGCCACCGACGCGGTCCAGCTGTTCGGCGCCGCAGGCATTTCGAACGAATATCCGATTAACCGCTATTTCCGCGATGCCAAGGTCGTCCAGATCATCGAAGGCACCAATCAGATCCAACGCAACATCATCGCCGACAGCGTCCTCGGACGCATCAAGAAGAAATAGCATCCGCGCCAGACAGTTTCCGCCAAATCAGCAAGGAGAATTACATGTCACAACAGCAGGAAGACATCCCGACCGTCGGTCTGGGCATGCATTGGGAAGACCTGCCGGTCGGCCTCAGATTCAAGACCGTCGGTCGTACGGTCACCGAGACCGATGTCGTCAATTTCGTGTCCGTCACCGGCATGTTGGAGGTCCTCTTCACCAACACGGAATTTCTCAAGGAGCAGTCCGCGATCAAGGGTCGGGTGGCGCCGGGCGCTTTGGTCTTCACCTTCATGGAGGGCCTGCTGACCCAGGCGACCATGCAGGGCGTCGGTTTCGCCTTCCTCAACATGGAACTCGACATCAAGGGCCCGACCTTTGTGGGGGACACCCTGCACGTCGAGTGCGAAGTGATCGAAAACCGCCCGAGCAAGAACCGTCCCGGCCTGGCGCTGGTGCGCACCCGCAATCGCGTCATCAAGCAGGACGGCACCGAAGTGATGGTGTACACGCCGCTGCGGCTCGTCAAGGGTCACCACTACAAGGGCTGACCATGAGTACACCACAGCAGGCACTCGCGGCGGCGACCGGCCCGCTGGCCGGATTGCGCGTCATCGATCTGACGATCAATGTGCTCGGTCCGGTCGCCACCCAGATCCTCGGCGACATGGGGGCCGACATCATCAAGGTGGAACCGCCGAACGGCGACCAGAACCGCCAGAACGGCATCGGCGCCAACCCGGGTATGGCGGTGTTTTATACGATCATGAACCGCACAAGCGCAGCGTCGTCCTCGACCTGAAGAATCCTGCTTGCCACGAAGCCCTGATGAAACTGGTCGAGACGGCCGATGTGTTCGTCCACAGTATGCGTCCGAGCGCCGCCGCTCGCCTGGGCATCGGCTACGAGGCGATCAAGGCGCGCAACCCGAAGATCATCTATGCCTGCGCGCCAGGATACAGCCCCAACGGCCCGTACAAGGACCGGCCCGCCTTCGACGACGTGATCCAGGGCGAGAGCGGCCTGGCGGCGATCAACCGCGACAGCCAGGGCACACCGCGCTACTTTCCGACCGTGGTGGTCGACAAGTTCTGCGGCTATGTCCTGGCATCGTCGATCAGCATGGCGCTGCTGCACCGCGAGCGCACCGGCCGCGGCCAGTGCGTGCAGGTGCCGATGTTAGAGACCATGCTCCAGTTCAATCTCTTCGAGCACTTGTGGGAGGGCGCGCTGGGCAGCTCGGCGGGCCGTGGGCTGGGCTACCCGCGCATGTTCTCGCCCTACCGTCGCCCCTATCCCACCCGGGACGGCCATATCTGCCTGCTGGCGGTGAACGACGCCCAGTGGCGCCGCGTGCTCACGGCGATCGGGGAGCCGCAGTTGCTCGACGATCCGCGTTTCTGCCGCATGACCGAGCGGATGCGCAATATCGACCAGTTGTACAGCATCCTGGAAGCGGCGATCGCGACGCGCTCGAGTGCCGAGTGGAGCGAGATCTTCGACGCCGCCGACGTGCCGTATGGTCCGGTGCGTGAACTCGACCAGATGATGTCCGACCCCTACCTGCGCGACACCGGTTTTTTCCAGCGCCACCAGCATCCGACCGAAGGCGAGATGGTCATGACCGCGATTCCGGTGCAGTTTTCCGATTCACCCGGCAACGTGCGCTTGCTACCGCCGACGCTGGGTGAACACAGCCTCGAAGTGTTGGCCGAGGTTGGCTACGACGCTGCCACCGCGGCGCGCCTGTCCGAAACCAGGCCGTAGCACCGGCTGCCCCTTTTTAACTTATTCCAAGGAGATTCACATGAACGGCTTGTTAGAAAAAGTAGTCATCGTCACCGGCGGCGCCGGCGGTATCGGCAGGGAGATCTGCGCGCGCTTCGGCCGCGCCGGCTCGATGGTCGCGATCTTCGACCTCGACCATGAAGCCGCCTCCGCCGTGGCACGCAACATCGTCTCCGAAGGCGGCCGGGCGTCTGCCTATGCGGTCGACATCACCGATCACGAGGCGGTACATGCCGCGGTGGCACGCGTGGAAGAGGAACTGGGACCGATCGATGTCCTGGTCAACAACGCCGGATGGGACAAGGGCGCTTTCTTCCTGCAGACCGACAAGGCGTTCTGGGACAAGGTCGTGGCCATCAACCTGTACGGCCCGCTGAACATGCACCATGCGGTGCTCGCGCGCATGAGCGAACGTGGCCAGGGTCGCGTCGTGAACATCTCGTCCGACGCCGGCCGGGTCGGCTCGTCGATGGAAGCGGTGTATTCGTTCTGCAAGGGCGGCTTGATCGCCTTCTCCAAGACCATGGCGCGCGAGATGGCGCGGCAGCAGATCCCGGTCAACGTGGTTTGCCCGGGTCCCACTGCCACCCCCCTGCTCGACAATCTGGCGCAAGGCGAAAAGGGCGAAAAGATCAAGGCGGCGCTCGGAAAAGCGGTTGCCTTCGGACGTCTCGGGCAGCCGGAAGATGTCGCCGGCATCGTGCTCTTCCTCAGCAGCGACGACGCGGCCTTCATCACCGGCCAGGTCATCAGCGTGTCGGGCGGCCTGACCATGGCCGGCTAACTTTTTCACTCAGGAGCAGACAATGGAATACAGGGATATCCTCTACACCGAGGAGAACGGCACGGCGACCATCACGATCAACCGCCCGAAGGTGTACAACGCCTTCAGTGCCAACACGTGCGAGGAACTGATCCATGCCTTCGGCGTGGCGGGATGGAATAAGCAGATCGGCGTGGTCGTGCTCACCGGCACCGGCGACAAGGCCTTCTGCACCGGCGGCGACCAGTCCGGTGACGGCTACAACGGCCGCGGCACGGTCGGTCTGCCGATCGAAGAACTGCAAAGCATCATCCGCGACATCCCGAAACCGGTCATCGCGCGCGTCAACGGCTACGCCATCGGCGGCGGCAATGTACTCGTCACCCTGTGCGACCTGGCGATCGCCGCGGACACGGCGCAGTTCGGCCAGGTGGGCCCCAAGGTCGGTTCGGTCGACCCGGGCTTCGGTACCGCGCTGCTGGCGCGCATCGTCGGCGAGAAAAAGGCGCGCGAGATCTGGTTCCTGTGCAAGCGCTACACCGCCCAGCAAGCCTTGGACATGGGTCTGATCAACGCTGTCGTCGCGCCCGACCAGCTCGATGCCGAAGTAAAGGCCTGGTGCGACACCATCAACCAGATGAGCCCGACCGCGATCGCGCTGGCGAAACGTTCGTTCAATGTCGACAGTGAGAACATCCGTGGCATCGGCGCCTTTGCCATGCAGGCGCTGGCGATGTACTACGAAACCGACGAATCGAAGGAAGGTGGCAATGCCTTCCGCGAGAAGCGCAAACCGGAGTTCCGCAAATACGTGAAGTGAACCCGGAACGTCTGGCGGCCTCTTTCTTACGGCGGGCCCGGCGCGCAGGAGTGATATCTTTAACGTTATCAGACCTGGAGATAGCCGATGCCCGAGCCGATGCCCGATCAGACTGCGCCGATGGCCGCCTTTGCGGCCCAGTTGAAACAGGCCCGTCAGGCCAAAGGCTGGTCGCAGCGCGCCCTTGCCCGCGCCTGCGGCCTGCATCAGCCACAGGTCGCGCGGGCCGAAGCCGGTCACGACGTCCAGTTGTCCACGCTGGTCGCGCTCGCCTCCGCACTGGGCTGTACGCTGGCCCTCGCTCCTTATCCCACTCTGCCGCAGCCCGCACACACAGCCCTCACCAGCTGCGTAACCGACACCAGTGCGCCGGTAGCGGGCGACCGTATCGATGCCAACCTGGCTAGCTATCAACGCGCATGGCCCAGTATTAATCCACTCGCCTTCGCGCTGGTGGCGCGCATCCTGCGCACCGCCCAGTTCGTCGAACGGGCAGTCGAGGAAGTCGCCGCCAAGCACGGTATCAACGGCGGCGAGCTGATGCTGCTAAGGTATAGGCCGCCAGGAACTGCGGCGGCGCCATGCGCAGCAAGGCCGTCGTGGCCGGTACGATCAGCAGGTCGCACTGGCCGGACTGCACTTCATAGAGCGTGGCCAAGCGTTCGGACACCAGATCCTGGTGCGGCGAGAAGGCATCGTAAGGCAGCGTTTCCCAGTCCGGCAACAGGTGGCAGCGCAGGCGCTCGCCCTGCTTGGGCTGGAACCAGGGTATCTCGGACAACAAGCGCTGGGCATCGGTGGCACCGGCCACCACCACGGCCAACATGCGGCCTTCGGCCTTCAGGGCCAGCGCGGCCTGGGCCAACAGGAAGGCATCGGCAGAACCGTGCACGGCGGGAGGCTGGAAACGCACACCTGCCTTGGGCAGGCTTTTTTTCAGATCGAAAGACATCAGGATCGGGAGGATCGGCTTGGTTTGGGCTTGTCTAGCTTATGTGGGCTTGCCGCAGCTGCGGCGGGCACCTGCGTTGCCGCAAAATGCCGGCCACTTGCAAGGGATTGGCATTAGAATTCAGCCTCTCATTATAAACGATGGCCCTCGCGCAGGCCGCCGCCTGGCGGGCGCGCCGGCCAACTCCATGGCATGAACGCTGCACCATCCGCTTGCTCCCCGCCCCCTTCCCCGCCTGTTTCGCCGGCGCGCCACCTGGCGCTCATCCCCGCGGCCGGCGTGGGTGCCCGCATGGGGGGCCAGATCCCCAAGCAATATATGATGCTGGCCGGCCAGCCCATGCTGCAGCACGCACTGCAAACGTTTGCGACCCATGCTCGCATCGCCCATACCTTCGTGGTGGTCAGTGCCGAGGATGGCTGGATCGATACGCTGATGACGCCAGCGCTGCAAGCACGGGTGAGCATCTTGCGGGTCGGCGGCCCAACCCGCCAGGACAGCGTCTTCAATGGCTTGAAGGCCATGCGTGCCGAGGCCGGCGATGCCGATTGGGTACTGGTGCACGATGCCGCGCGTCCGGGACTGGATGCGGCCCTGATCGACCGTCTGCTGGATGCACTGGAGGGGGATGAGGTGGGCGGCCTGCTGGCCCTGCCGGTGGTCGACACCCTCAAGCGCAGCGATGCGCAATGCCCCGCCCGCTCGCTGGAAACGGTGCCGCGGGCCGGTCTGTGGGCAGCGCAGACGCCGCAGATGTTCCCTTATGCGCTGCTGCAACGCGCCCTGCACCAGGCCCAGCAGCAAGGCCGGCTGGGCGAGATCACCGACGACGCCAGCGCCATCGAAATGCTGGGCCTGCGCCCACGCCTGGTCGAAGGCAGCCCTCGCAATCTCAAGGTCACGCTGGCGCAGGACGCCGCGCTGGCCGAATTCTTCCTGAAAGGTCCACACGCATGAACCACCCCTTCCCTTTCCGTATCGGCCAGGGTTATGACTGTCACGCCCTGGTGGAAGGCCGTCCGCTGATCCTGGGTGGCGTCACCATCCCCCACCAGAAGGGCCTGCTGGGGCATTCGGACGCCGACGCCCTGCTGCACGCCATCACCGATGCGCTCTTTGGCGCGGCCGCGCTGGGCGATATTGGTCGTCATTTCCCCGATACCGACCCGCAATTCAAGGGTTCCGATTCCCGCGTACTGCTGCGCGAAGCCGCCAAGCGCCTGGCCGCAGCCGGCTATACGGTGGGCAACGTGGACGCCACCATCATCGCTCAAGCCCCCAAGATGGCGCCCCATATTCCGGCCATGGTGTCCCACGTCGCCGCCGACCTGGGGATTTCTGAAGGGCAAGTCAATATCAAGGCGAAAACCAACGAGAAAATGGGCTTTTTGGGTCGTGAAGAAGGGATTGCCACCGAAGCGGTTGTGCTGATCCACCGCCAAAACGGCTGAAAACGCGTGTAGGAAACCGCCGGACAGGCTTGCGTAGGACCCTTACCGACAGCCCAAAACCCGCACCAGACAAGGGATTGCGGGCCGTGGGACGCACCATTTTCCAGCATGTATGGAAATTTAAAGCACCGGAAAAAACATTTAAAACTTTAATTGGACTTTCGTACCGAAATGGCTTGCGTTCTCGATTTAATGAGTATAATCGTCGGGTCGTTAGGATTCGAGCTGGTAGTGCGGTTCTTCGCTGTCATTCCTCCCGAGTAACGATAAAGAGCGGGGCGCAAGCCCCAATCAATTAATTTAGGAGTCCGTAATGGCAACTGGTACCGTCAAGTGGTTCAACGATGCAAAGGGTTTTGGTTTCATCACCCCCGATGAAGGCGGCGAAGATCTGTTCGCTCACTTCTCGGCTATTCAATCGAATGGTTTCAAGTCGCTGAAGGAAAACCAACGCGTTTCCTTCGAAGTGACCACCGGCCCGAAGGGCAAGCAAGCTTCGAACATCGTTCCGGCTGCTTAAGCTTTTCTAGCTGAAAAAATCCCCGACTTGTCGGGGATTTTTTTCGTCTGCTGCTTTTGCACAGTGCTGCACAGTGCAGAAATGAATAAAAAAATCCCCACCCTCTTGCGAGTGGCGGGGATTTTCATTTCTGCCCAAGCCGATCTGAATCAGATTTCTTCGTACAGCGGCAGCGTCAGGAATTCGGCGAAGGTCTCCGAAGTGGACATTTCTTCAAAGATCTTGGCCGCGCGGTCATAAGTGGGGCCCTCACCTGCCACTTGCTTCACCTTGGCCAGTTCTTCCGGAATCATCGCGCGCACCATGTCGGCAGTGACCTTGCGGCCATCTTCCAGGTTACCCTTGGCGCTGCGGATCCATTGCCACACCTGGGCACGGCTGATTTCGGCGGTGGCCGCATCTTCCATCAGGTTGTGGATGGGCACGCAGCCATTGCCGGCCAGCCAGGCGCCCAGGTAGTGAATGCCGACGTTGATGTTGTAGCGCAGGCCGGCTTCGGTGATCGGGGTTTCCGGCTGGAAGTTCAGCAGGTCGGCGGCCTTCACGTCGACGTCCGGACGCTGCTTCTCGAACTGGTTGGGCTTGTCGCCCAGCACGGCCACGAATTCCTTCATGGACGCCTCGACCAGACCCGGGTGGGCGACCCAGCCACCATCGTAGCCATCGGTGGCGTCGCGGCGCTTGTCGTTGATGATGCCTTGCATGGCGATGGCGTTCTTTTCCGGATCGTTCTTGATCGGGATCAGCGCGCTCATGCCGCCGATGGCCGGGGCACCGCGCTTGTGGCAGGTCTTCAGCAGCAGCAAGGCATAGGCGCGCATGAAGGGCGCGGTCATGGTGACCTTGGCGCGGTCGGCCAGGCAGAAGTCCTTGTCGTTCTTGAACTTCTTGATGCAAGAGAAGATGTAATCCCAACGACCGGCGTTCAGGCCGGCGCTATGCTCGCGCAGTTCGTACAGGATTTCTTCCATCTCGAAAGCGGCGGTGATGGTTTCGATCAGCACGGTGGCCTTGATGGTGCCTTGCGGCAGGCCGATCTCGTTCTGGGCCATCACGAAGATGTCGTTCCACAGGCGGGCTTCCAGGTGCGATTCCATCTTGGGCAGATAGAAATACGGACCGGCGCCGCGCGCCAGCTGTTCCTTGGCGTTGTGGAACAGGAACAGGGCGAAGTCGAAGATGCCGCCGGAGATGCGCTTGCCGTCCAGAGTGACGTGCTTTTCATCCAGGTGCCAGCCGCGCGGACGCACCACCAGGGTGGCGATCTTGTCGTTGAGCTTGTAGCTCTTGCCGTTGGACTCCAGCGAAATGGTGCGGCGGATGGCGTCATACAGGTTGATCTGGCCGCTGATCTGGTTATCCCAGACCGGCGAGTTGGAATCCTCGAAGTCGGTCATGTAGCTGTCAGCGCCCGAGTTGAAGGCGTTGATGACCATCTTGCGCTCGACCGGGCCGGTGATTTCCACGCGGCGGCACTTCAGCGCTTCGGGGATGGGAGCGATCTTCCAGTCGCCGCTGCGGATGGATTCGGTTTCCTTCAGGAAGTCGGGGCGCTCGCCGGCGTCCAGGCGCTTGACGCGCTCGGCGCGGGCGGCCAGCAGTTCCTGGCGGCGGCCTTCGAAGGCGCGCGAGAGCTTGGCGACCAGCGACAGGGCTTCAAAGGTCAGGACATTCTCGTAACCCGGCTTGATCTCGCCGGAGATTTCCATGCCGGTGGGCAGCTTCAATTGCGTCATGCTGGACTCCTCAAAAAGAAAAATGGACTGGGTGATCTTGTTTTCATCATTGTGCCTCAGACGATGCAGCTTTTTGCATCGCATCAGACACTTTATGTACGCAGTATATTTAAACTAAATCGATATGAGTGAAAGCTTTTATCAATTTATCTTTGCGTTTTAGTCACAAGTGAGCGGATAATGCCCGGATCGCGCCCAACCACAGCCGGCGCGGCTTTGCCGCCCATTCCGGGCTTTCGAAGGGGACCGTATGGACCAGTTCAAGCAGATTTCGACCTTTGCCGAGGTAGCGGCCCGTGGCAGCCTGTCCGCAGCGGCCCGCGCCGAGGGCATCGCCCCGGCCATGATCGGTCGGCGGCTGGATGCCCTGGAGGAGCGGCTGGGCGTGAAGCTGTTGCAGCGGACCACGCGCAAGATCGTGCTGACCAACGAAGGCGCAGCCTTCCTGGAAGACTGCCAGCGCATCCTGGCTGACCTGGAAGATGCCGAGTCCGCCGTCTCCGAACGCAGCGCCCGCGCCAGCGGCCAGTTGCTGATCTCGGCCCCGGCCGGCTTCGGTCGTCATCACGTGGCGCCGCTGCTGCCCTCCTTCCTGGCCGAGCACCGCGACGTCACCCTCACGCTGAACCTGAACGATCGCATTGCCGACGTCATCGGCGAAGGCATCGACGTGGCCATCCGCATCGCCACCCTGACCGACTCCAACCTGGTGAGCGTGAAGCTGGCCGAGAATCATCGCGTCATCGTCGCTGCGCCCTCCTACCTGCGCCGCCACGGCACGCCGCAAACGCCCGATGAGCTGGTGCGCCACAACTGCCTGGCCATGAGCAGCGAAGGTAGCCAGCGCGGCTGGACCTTGAAGCAATCCGGCAAGGTGAGCGTCTACAAGGTCGGCGGCAACATGGTCTGCAATGATGGCGAAGTACTTCACAACTGGGCGCTGGCCGGGCGCGGCCTGGCCTGGCGGTCGATGTGGGAAGTCGGCGCGGCCATCGAGGCCGGCGAACTGGTGACGGTGCTGGACAAGTTTGCCGCCCCGGCGCCGTCCATCTATGCGGTGTTTGCGCAGCGCCGCCACTTGCCTTTACGCATCCGGGCTTTCGTAGATTTTTTGCGCCACGCCTATGCCCAGCCGGATTACTGGAAGCAGCGTCTCTGAGCTTTGCCGGCTCACTTGTGTCCCGCGCTGCCACCCCAGGTGCTGCCGGATGACGCGGAGTAGCCGTCGTCCTCTTCCTGAATCATCTGATAGAACAGAGCCACTCCCATGACGATGAACGCATAGAGGACGTATCCTCCCAGCATGGAGTGGCCCTGCTCTTTGTCAGCCATTTTCTCCAGCAAGCGTGCAGGCAGATACACCCCGGCCAAGGTCAGGAGGAACACCCAGGTCTGGCCCATGTGCCAGGCGAAACCGCTAATGCAGAAGAAGATCAGGGTCATGACCAAATAGCACACGACCACCATATGCGCCCATCCCATCGGGCCCAAGTCGAGGTCTTCGCTCGAGGGGGATGTTGCCGGGCCGTCCGCAGGGACTTGCGCTTGCTTTGCGGCGGGTTCAGGCAGACTGATCAGCGCCTCCAGCGCCACCCGTTTCCCCAGATAGGGAACGGGCGTATTGCCACCCGAATAGTCCAGCATCAGCACGCCATCGCCCGCTTCCAGATCGACCATGCGCGCACGCTGCCGCGCAGCCTGGGGCATGGCCCATTCACCCTCGCCACCGCTGGAACGGACATCGCGCACGCCGCTGACCACCCAGGTTCTGTCGAACAGCTTCAACCGCAGGCGCGGCTTGAGTTGCTCGAAGCGTGGCAAGGCTTGCCCAAGCTGCTCCCGGGAGACGATGGCGTAGTGTCCTTCGGCTTCCAGCAAGCGCCATTCCAGCAGGTCGTCCCGCATCAGCAACCACCACTGGTTCCAGACACGCTGCCCCGCTCGCCATTGGCGTTGCCCCACCACGCTAAAGGCGCGGCCTTCGAAGTAGCCGGTACGGCCCATCAGCCGTGGACCGGCGCCTTTTGCCAAAGCGGCCATCTTGGGGCAGCCACGAGAATTCTGCTTGCGCCTGTCGACCACGGTGCGGCAATAAGCACACACGGCCATGGTCGAGGCAAGACTATGGAATTTGACGGACTTGCAGCAGGACGGGCAGGTGACAATCCACATGATGCACGCTGGAAAGAGAGAAAAGCGCGCATCTTAAGACAAAGAAAATGGCCTGACTAACGAAATTCTGGCGTTGTCGATCGCTGTTGAAAGCCCGTTCAATCTGGCTTACAGAGTGATGCCTAGCATCCTGTGCAACTCGCTGCCAGGCGATTCGGTAGGAGCCGCACCTGGCGCTCGATCAATTGACGATGCACCTGCGCCGGTTGCAGCCCGGCCACGATGGTCTGTAGCGCATGTTCCACCTGCAGCGCCCCGCACAGGAAGATATCGAGCGCGGCAAACTGCGCTTCCGGCCAGGTATGAATGGAAAGGTGGGATTCGGCCAGCAAGAGCACGCCGGTCACGCCCAGGTGCGGACCGAAGTGATGAAAATGTCCCTGCAGCACGGTCGCCCCTGCACTGGCAGCGGCCTGGCGCAGCAGGGATTCGATGGTGAGAGGATCGCTCAGGCGCTCGGGGGCAATCCCATCCAGATCCGCCAGCAGATGCTGGCCGCGTGCAGGAAAAACCGTCACGCTCACTTGTGGCCTCCACCGCCACCCCACGAGCCACCGGAACGGGTGGACGACCAACTGCTGCCGGAAGACGAGCGAGTGCCGGAAAAATCAGTCGTAGTCCAGTTGTACAGCGTGGAGATCGCAATGAGAAACAAGGCGTAAAGCACGAACACGACTTTCATGGGGCATTGATCCTATCGAGCAAGCGTGCCGTGACATAGATGAGACCCAGGGTGATCAGCGCATTCCAATAATGACCGCCCGCGAAAACCGGAATGCAGTTCAGGAACAGATAGATCAGCGCCATCACATGGGCCAGGGTCGTCAAGGTGACACCTTGCGGCCCACGGCCAGCCTGCTCGGTCTCTTCCTTGCCCACTTCCTTGCCCAGCCAGGCTTTGAGCTGGTCAGGGGCGACCGGCTTGCCTTCGGACCAGGTGGCTTCCTCTGCCGTTAGCTCCAGCGTCAGCGTCCTGGCCCCCTTGCCGTATTGGACCACGCGCATGACATCGCCCACGGACACCTTCCAGTTGAAAGCGCCCACCGCATACGTCACCCTGGCCTTGACCTCGTATTGCCAGGGCAGGCGTAACCGGCCCAGCGTGACGTGATCCTGGCCGAAAGTATCTGGCCAAGTCCGGGCCACCACGGCCGTGCTCCAGCCGTCGTCGGCTTCGACCAGCCAGAGGAAGCCGCGACGTTCGTTGTGTAGCAGATACTCGGTCCACTGCTCTTGGCCGTCGGTGCGGCGCATCGCGCCGATCACTTCGAACCTGGCGCCGGAAATGGTCGCCCGCGCCCCCAGTTCCAGCGTGAACACAGCCTGCTTGATCTTGTTCTGCGCGGCGACCACCTCGGCCCTAACGCCGATCAGTTCGATCTGGCTGTGACAGGACTGGCACACCAGATGCTCGGTCTGGCGGGGCAGGAAGCGAATAGCTGCGCCGCATGACGGGCAGGTCATCGAACCCAGTTTGCCTTGATAGCGATAACTGCGGGCGCGCACGGTCTCGTCATCGCGCAAAAATTCACATTTGAGGGATTCCAGCGTGACGCTCTTGCCCTGATACAGGACCGGGGCCGGACCATCGGAGAAGTCCAGGGTGACGAAACTGTCGCCAGCGTGCAAGTCCACCACCCGGGCTTGCCAGCCCATGCGCAACGCCAGCGGCAACTCGCCCTGGCCACCGGTACACTGGGCAGTGCGCACATCGCCCACGCTATGCGCAACACCGGCAATCTCCACGCGGGTGAGCGGCTTGAGCTCATCGAAGCCGGGCCATGCGTGGGATGAAGGCTCCGGTGGCACACGGCGGGTCACGGTATAGAGCCCGGAGGCATCGGAGAGCCACCACTCCTGCTGGCCATCGCCGACCTGCATGACCCATTCGTTCCACAAACCGCCCTCGTACTTCAACTGGATGCGGCCTACTACGGTGAAGGGCTGCCCGTCGAGCACCCCGCTGGTACCGATCTGGATGGGCGAATAATCGTCCAGCACTTGCGAGATCTTGCCGATCTCGTGCAGCGCCACGCCGTCCTTGTAGACAGTGCTGCGGCAATAGCCACACACCGCCATGACCGAGGCCAGCGACTTGAATTCGGTGGACGCCCCGCAATTGGGGCAGCTTGCTGTCTGCATGAGTAAGTGAAAGAAGCCCCCTAGGGCGCGTATCCGCCTGCGTGGCGCAAGTGGTGCAAGTGGTGCAAAGACGATGCCGGCAGGTGGCCGGCTCGCCTCAGCCGACCAGTTTTTTCAATACTTCGGCCTTGGCCGCATCGTAGTCGGCGGCGCTGATCAAGCCTTGATCCAGCAATTGCTTCAACTGCCCGAGCCGCTCGGCGGCGCTGGGCGAGGCCGCTGCCGCTGCCGATGCGGGGCTCTGGGCCGGCGCATGACTGCTACCCAAGGCATCGGCCATCACCTGCCCCATCGACACCCCGGTGGCCAATCCGGCGCCTATACCAGCCAGCCCGCCTTCGTTGCCGGCGGCAATCGGAATGGCCTCGGCTGCCTGCACACGGGCATAGCCAGCGGCCTTGGCAGCGTCCAGACCGCCCTTCATGCCAGCCGCAATGCGTTCATCCAGCGCCACTTGCAGATCATCCGGCAGATTGAAGCTGGCGATGTTGAACTGGTCCAGGGTCAGGCCGTATTGCGCAAAACTGAGCGCCATCGCATCGCGCACGGTGTTGGCCATCAGGGTCTGGTTGGTCGCCAGGTCGAGGAAGGCGCTTTGCGCATTGCCCAGGGAATTGGCCAGCGTGGACAGCAGGATGCCCTGCAACTGGTCTTCAAACTCCTCGCGGGTATAGACCTCGCGGGTGCCGCTGATGCGTGAGAAGAACACGCGCGGATCCGAGAGCGCATAGGAATACATGCCGAAGGCACGCACCCGGATCATGTCGAAATCCTTGTCGCGGATCGTGATCGGTTGCGGGGTTCCCCACTTGCGCCCGCTCTGCAGACGGGTACTGAAGAAATAGACATCCGACTTGAACGGCGACTCGAACAGTTTGTCCCAGTTCTTCAGGTTGGTCAGCACCGGCAGCGTGCGGGTGGTGAGGGTGTAATTGCCGGGTGTGAAGATATCGGCCACCTGGCCTTCGTTGACGAACACGGCCAGTTGCGATGGACGCACCGTCAAGGTGGGCGCCATTCTGGATTTCAAATTCCTGCATCGGATAGCGCCAGGCCAGCACGCCTTCCTGATCTTCATTCCATTGCAGGACATCGATGAATTGCTTCTTGATGAAGGATCCGAGATTCATGCAGCGCTCCAGGGGTCAAGGATGACGGTATCAGGAAATACAGGCGGCATTGATGGCGCCGATGCACAGCGAGATCGTGCCCATCAGGCCGCCAAAGGCGACGTTGTCGGTTTCGATGTGCTCGCGCGAGATGCTAAGACCGCGCGTGGTCACCAGATAGGCCAGCAGTTGCACCACCAGTGCGCCTGCGGCCCAGGCGAAGAATTCCTGGTAGCTGTTGGTATGCAGGATGGACGAAGCAATGGTCAGCGAGAAGCCCCCCATGGCACCCCCCAGCGACATTGCCGCGGCGCGATTGCCTTGGCGGATCAGCAAGACTTCGTCATAAGGAGTGACCCAGGTGTATACCTTGAAAAAGACCGCCAATAGAATAGCGGCCCAACAGAGATGAACCCACGTATTGAGGATGGCAGGCAACTCTGATCTCGCAGGTGGTGAGTCAAGACCCGCATATTAAGCCAAATAAAATACATGATCAACAGAATCCTGGTGTTGTCGATTTTCGTGGTCGCTCCTGCGGCCCTGGCTATGAATTGATTGCTGGCGCACTGTCGAGCTATCTGCTGGGCGATTCGGTGCTGCAG
>NZ_BADI01001156.1:0-2396 GCF_000333555.1 Herbaspirillum sp. B65
TCAGCATGTCCGAATACATCTGAAAACCGATCTCGTGGATCTCGCCCGACTGGTGGTCGCCCAGCACTTCGCCGGCGCCTCGGATTTCCAGGTCGTGCATGGCGAGATAGAAACCGCTGCCCAGTTCCTCCATCTGCTGGATCGCCTCCAGCCGACGCTGCGCCTGCTTGGACAAACCCTGCACATCCTGCACCAGCAGGTAGGCATAGGCCTGGTGATGCGAACGCCCGACCCGCCCGCGCAACTGGTGCAACTGCGCCAGACCGAACTTGTCGGCGCGATGCATGATGATGGTGTTGGCGGTGGGCACGTCGATGCCGGTTTCGATGATGGTGGTACAGAGCAGGATATTGAAACGCTGCGCCACGAAGTCGCGCATCACCTTTTCCAGATCACGCTCGTGCATCTGGCCATGCGCCACGGCGATGCGTGCTTCCGGCAACAACTGCTCCAGCGCGGCCTTGCGGTTGGCGATGGTTTCCACTTCGTTGTGCAGGAAGTAGACCTGGCCGCCGCGCTTCAACTCGCGCAGGCAGGCTTCGCGGATGGTCGATTCATTCTCGGCGCGCACGAAGGTCTTGATGGCCAGGCGCTTCTGCGGCGCGGTGGCGATCACCGAGAAATCGCGCAGGCCTTCCAGGGCCATGCCCAGCGTGCGCGGAATCGGAGTGGCGGTCAGCGTCAACACGTCGACCTCGGCGCGCAGCGACTTCAGGGCTTCTTTCTGGCGCACGCCGAAACGGTGCTCTTCGTCGATGATGACCAGGCCCAGGCGCGAAAATTTCACTTCATCGGACAGCAGCTTGTGGGTGCCGATAACGATATCGATGGTGCCATCGCCCAGGCCCTTGATGGCTTGCGTGACTTCCTTGCCGGTACGGAAGCGTGACAGTTCGGCGATCTTCACCGGCCAGTTGGCGAAACGGTCGGCGAAGGTGGTCGCATGTTGTTCGGCCAGCAGCGTGGTCGGCGCCAGGATGGCCACCTGCTTGCCGCCCATCACGGCCACGAAGGCCGCGCGCAAGGCCACTTCGGTCTTGCCGAAACCGACGTCGCCGCAGATGAGGCGATCCATCGGCTTGCCGCCGGTCATGTCCTTGATGACGGCATGGATGGCGGCGGCCTGGTCGGCGGTTTCCTCAAAGCCGAAGCTGTCGGCAAAGGCTTCATAATCGTGTGCCGAATACTGGAAGGCATGGCCCTGGCGCAGTGCGCGGCGAGCATACAGGTTCAGCAGTTCGGCAGCCGTATCACGCACCTGCTGGGCAGCCTTGCGCTTGGCCTTTTCCCATTGGCCCGAACCCAGTGCGTGCAGCGGTGCGTCTTCCGGCGAGGCACCGGAGTAACGCGAGATCACGTGCAGTTGCGAGACCGGCACGTAGAGCTTGGTTTCCTTGGCATATTCCAGGTGCAGGAACTCGGTCTCGCCCTCCCCCAGGTCCATGCTGACCAGGCCCATGTAGCGACCGATGCCGTGGCTGCTGTGCACCACCGGATCGCCGATCTTCAGTTCCGAGAGGTCGCGCACCATGTATTCGACATCGGTAGCGGCCTGCTGCTTGCGGCTGCCGACGCGACGGCCACTGCCGGCATACAGTTCGGTCTCGGTCACCAAAGCCAGACCACCAGCGGTGACAAAACCGGCGTGCAACGGCGCCACGCCCAGCATCAGCGGCTCATCGCTGGCCAGGAAGTCGTTCCAGTCCTCGCACAGCACCGGATGCAGATCGTATTCGGCGAAGTACTGCTGCAACGTTTCGCGCCGGCCGTTGCTCTCGGCGCAGATCAGCACGCGCTCGGCGCCCTTCAGGAGGAAGCCGCGCAGGTTGACCAGCGGATCCTCTGCGCGCCGGTTAACGGCGATATTGGGCAGCGGCGCGGAGATGGCCGAGGGCGCATCATCGGTCTTGAGCACCCAACGCGCGTGGGGTTTCAGCAGTGTGAAGAAATCTTCATCGTCCAGGTAGATGGAACGGGGTTCCAGCACCGGCCGTTCGCGGTCGGCGTGAAGAAATGTCCAACGCGAGCGGGTATCGCTCCAGAAACGCTTGATCGCTTGCTCGATATCGCCGACGGTGGCAAACATGGCATTGGCCGGCAGGTACTGGAACAGCGTAGCCGTCTCTTCGAAGAACAGCGGCAGGTAGTATTCGATGCCCGCCGAGGCGATGCCATTGCCGATATCCTTGTAGATGGCCGAACGCGAGGGGTCGCCCTCGAACACTTCGCGCCAGCGATTGCGGAAGGCCAGGCGCGAAGCCTCGTCCATGGGGAATTCGCGGCCCGGCAGCAGGCGCACTTCCGGCACGGGATAGAGCGAGCGCTGGGTATCGGCATCGAAGGTGCGGATGGTTTCGATGGTGTCGCCGAACAGATCCAGGCGATACGGCAGCACC
>NZ_BADI01001155.1:0-1792 GCF_000333555.1 Herbaspirillum sp. B65
TTCCCTTGGATGGAATCTTTATAGCGATTTCTAGTGATAATTCGAGATTACCATTGAAACGTTTCAATATCGCTATTATCCCCTGCACCAGTGAAAATTGCTTCACCGCAATGAAAATGGCGCCCACCGGGGGGGCGCCATCTATACCGGCAGGAAATCTCTACCTGGATCAGACCGGCATGGGCTTGTTATCCTGCAGGTCGAGGAAACCCTTGATGAGGCGATAGGCTTTCCAGATCCAGGCCAGGGAAAACACCAGCACCGCCAGCGGGATGCCGATTACCGTCATCCACAGCACACCGCCGGCGAAGACCCAGAACAGGTACCACCAGAAGGAACGGATCTGCCAGCGATGGTGGGTGTAAAGGAAGGTGTCGCGCACATCGCCGCGCTTGAGATAATTGACGATCAGCGGCAACCACGACAACATGCCCAGCGAAAACACCAGACAGGCGGCATGGGCCAGGTAGAGCCACCACACCAGGTCACGGCCGGTTTGGGTCTGTGGATCGAATACCAGTTCCTGATTCATCGCGTCTCCTGAAGTGAGAGGTAAGCGGCCCGGAGCATCAAGCCAGCAGGTTCAAGATGCCGTCCAATCCGACGAAATTCAAGCCCACGCTGGCCTGGGCCCGCACCACGGGCTTGGCGCGGAAAGCCACCGACAGACCGGAGATGCCCATCATGCGCAAATCATTGGCGCCATCGCCCATGACGATGGCCTGCGCCGGCTCGGCGCCGATCTCGCGACAGACGCGCTCCACCGTGGCGCGCTTCTCGTCGGCATTGACGATGCCGCCGACGACCTTGCCGGTGAGCTTGCCATCGACCACTTCGAGCGTATTGGCATGGGTGTAGTCCAGGCCCAGGCGGGCCTTCATGCGATCGGTGAAAAAGGTAAAACCGCCTGACACCAGCAAGGTCTTCAGGCCCGCCGCCTGTACCGTCTTCAACATGTTCTCCGCCCCCGGCGACAATTGCAGACGCTCATCATAGACACGCTGCAGCGCGCCGGCATCCAGCCCCTGCAACAGCGCCACGCGACGCGTCAGGCTTTCGTTGAATTCGATCTCGCCGCGCATGGCGGCTTCGGTGATCTCGGCCACTTGCGGTTTCAAACCCTGCATGTCGGCGATCTCATCGATGCATTCGATGGTGATCAAGGTCGAATCCATGTCCATGGCCACCAGGCGGAAGTCGGACAGCTTGCGACCTTCTTCGATGAAGGCATAGTCCAGGCGCGCCTGCAGGCAGGCGGCATCGATGCTGGCCTTGAGCGCATCATTGCCACGCACGCCGGCCACGCGCCAGGCGTCCACATCCGGCACGCGCTCATCGGCCAGGCGCTCGGCACGACCACCGGCCAGCGCGGCGATGGCATCGATGGCGGAAGAGGAAACGGTATGTTGCTTGGGGGCTTGCAGGATCAGGTTCATGTTGTTCTGTTGATTCATGGATGCGTTGATACGTTGATACGTTGACTCGGGCAATGCGGGGAGGATTGTCTACAGCCTCAACCCGTGAGCGCCTTCATGGTGGCCTTGACCTGCTGCACGCGCGCGCTGAGGTCTGGCATGTTGGCCGTGATGCGCAGCTTGTCCGGGCCATTGAGCTTGACCTGCCGGTTCTTCTGCACCAGCTCGATGATGCGCATGGCATCGATGGGCGGATTGGGAACGAACTGCAGCAGGGCTGCTTCCGAGTGGGCATCGATCTTGATGATGNCCAGCGGCTTGGCGGCGATGCGCAGGCGATGCGTTTCGATGAGCGCCTTGGCGGCATCGGGCAGCTT
>NZ_BADI01001154.1:0-2353 GCF_000333555.1 Herbaspirillum sp. B65
GTGAAATGACGGTCTCGAAAGCCCAGATCCTGGCCCCGGAAAGAATTGCGACCGTATACACCGGCTGCGGCAATCTCCAGGGAACGGGTACGGATGTCATAGGCATCGATGACGAACTGGGTCGGCGCCACGCCCTCCTCCTGCAAGGCCATGGCCAGGGAATAGGGTTCTTCACCGGTGGAGCACGGCAGGCTCAGGATGCGCACCGGCACCGCAGGCTGCTCTGCCAGCCGTTGGCGCGCCAGGCGGGCGGTGGCGAAAATGGCTTCGCGGTCGCGGAAGAACCAGGTCTCGGGCACCACGGCCGACTCGATCAGGGCTTGCAGTTCAGTCTCGGAAGTCTGCAGCACGGCCAGGTAGAGGCTGTCGTCGGTGATCTCCAGCGCCGCCATGCGTTCGCGCACCACGCGTTCGATCAGGCTGCTGCCGACGGTAGCCATATCCAGGCCCATGGCGGCCTTGAGCAGGTCGGCGATATGCGGCAGGGTCTTCATGCCAGCGCCTCGGGATAGAGCAAGGCGCGCGTGGCGGGATCAAGCAGGTCGTCCACCTGTACCCGCTGCAGCAGGCCGCCCTGGTAAGGCATGACCGGCCCCAGATAAGGGGCCCCTTCATTGCGGATGGCAGGGTTGGTGAAATGCGCCGGATCGGCGCGCAAGGTCTCGGTGGCGCGTTCCAGGAGCAAGCCTAGCAACACCGGCGTGCTCAACCCAGCACGGTAATGCACCAGCACCAGGCGTGTACTGACCCGGGCCGGCGCCGCACGGCCCAATGCCAGCATGGACAGATCGATCACCGGCACGTGGCGCTCACCATGCGGCAGCAAGCCGGCGACCCAGGCGGGTGTCCCCGGCAAGGCCTTGCAAGGCGACAGTGGCAGCACCATGGCCACCTCGGCGGTGGGCAAGGCATAACGCTCCTCGCCCAGCGAAAACAACAGGAACAAGGGCTGGTTCATGGTCAACCGCTCCGACGCGGGGCTCAGTCCGACACCTTGAAGCGCGACACGCCATTGCGCAATTCATTGGAAACCACGTTCAATTCCTCGATGGCCTGGCTGGACTGCTGCAGCGACTCCACCGTCTGCTGCGCCGCTTCGGACAGTTGCACCAGCGCCTGGTTGATCTGCTCGGCGCTGTTGGCCTGGGCCTGCATTCCTTCATTGACGATCTGGAAGCGCGGCGCCAGCGCCTGCACCTGGGCGATGATCTGCGAGAGCTGGCTGCCGGCCGTCTGCACGTCCTGCATTGCGCGTCGGACCTGGTCGGAGAACTTGTCCATGCCCATCACGCCGGCCGCGACCGCCGACTGGATCTCCTTGACCATCACTTCGATGTCATAGGTAGCCACGGCGGTCTGGTCGGCCAGGCGGCGTATTTCGGTGGCCACTACCGAGAAGCCGCGACCGTGTTCGCCGGCCTTCTCGGCTTCGATAGCGGCATTCAACGACAGCAAATTGGTCTGGTCTGCCACCTTGGTAATGGTGGTGACGACCTGGTTGATGTTGCCGGCCTTTTCATTGAGGATGGCCAGCTTGGCGCTGACCGAGCCGGCCGCATCCATGACGTTGTGCATGGTCTCGCCCATGCGGGTCAAGCCGGCCTGGCCATTGCCGGCCAGGGCGGAAGTCTGTTCGGAGACCACCGAGACTTCATTCATGGTGCGCACCAGATCACGCGAGGTAGCATGGATCTCACGCGAGGTGGCACCGATCTCAGTGGTGGTGGCGGCGGTCTCGGCCGCGGTGGCCTGCTGCTGGCGGGCGGTGGCAGCGATCTCGGTGACCGAAGTGGCAACCCGCGCAGAGGATTTCTGCGCCTGCGATACCAGCGCGGCCAACTCATCGGTCATGCGGTCGAAGCCGCTGCCCAGCACGCCGAACTCATCATTGCGAGCCAGCGCCACGCGGCGCGAAAAATCGCCCGAGCGCATCACATCGAGGATGCCCATGAGCTTTTGCAGCGGCTCGTTGATGGCGCGCAGCAGGAAGAAACCGCACACCATGGCCGCCAGCAAGGCGGCCATGAGGGCAGTCATCATCGCGAACTGCGCCGCAGTGACGGCCTCGTTGATGCGGCTGGCGGCTTTATCGGCGATGGCCTTGTTGGTATCGACCATGCGCTGGGTCAACTGGTAACCGGCGCGCCACTGCGGGCGGATCTGTTCGTTGAAGAGCTTGTCGATGGGGGGGCGTTGGCTGAAATCCATCTTCAGCACCTCACCGACCAGGGCGCGGTATTTCTGGCGCGTCTGCTTGAATTGCTCGAATAGATTGCGGTCAGTGTCGCTGAAGACGGTCTGGTCATAATCCGCCTGCAGCTTGTCCAGGCGCTCGGCATTGCGACGTAGCAGG
>NZ_BADI01001153.1:0-1839 GCF_000333555.1 Herbaspirillum sp. B65
ACGCACTGCTTGCAGGCCGACCGAGGAATTGATCACGAAGACCATGGTGGCGCGGTCCAGCAAAAGCTCGATGTCGAACTTGCGTAGCCAGATCACATCGGGATACTTCTGACGCAACTGGCTGTAGTCATAGCGCCCCAGGTCTTCCGGATGTTCCTTGACGATGATGGGGTAGTCCGGTCCGCAGTTGCGGCGGATGGCGGCGTGTACCGTCTCGAAGAATTCTTCCACTGAATGCACCAGCCTGGAATTGAGCAGCACCTGGGTATCGTCATGCACTTGCAGCGGTACGAAGGCAAACTGTTCTGGCAGCGTGAGCTGGTCGTTGGCAATGGCGGCCCGTTCGCGCTTGATCTTCCAGGTCTTGATGCGGCTGGATCCACGTTGCTCGGGATATTGGGTGTAATAGGCCAGGTTGGTGCGATGAGCCAGTGCGATGGCCGCCAATTGCGTGCGGGTGAGCGCACGGATTTCGCAGGCTGGTGCGGCTATCTCGGCCGTCGTTGTCGACGGCTGTGCCTGGGCCAGGGCGAGCACGGCATCGTAATCCAGGTCTGCCAGGGTGGCCGAGGCATTGACTCCGGCCAGGTCAGCTTGCAAGGTGTTGGCGAAGTAGCCGTTTTCCAGGTAGACCACTGGAATGTTCTGGCGCTGGCACAGCACGCGGATGACTTGGCCGATGTGGTCCTGGCCATTCCAGACGACGAACAGTGCGGGCTGTTGCTCCTCCAGGAAGCGCTGTACATAGCGCGCCACCGTATTGACGCGGTCATGCCACTCGGTCAGGCTGCCGCCATGCTTCATTTGCATGAAGTTGACCATTTCTTGCACGGTATCCTGCGGGAACAGGACCTCCTGCACCTGGGCAGCCCCATCCAGGGTTTCCAGGTTGTGCGGATAGAGCTGGTCGGTGTTCTTGCTCAGCAGCTTGTGATCGTGTGGCAGGAAGTTCAGGTAGCGCACCTGATGGCCTTGGCGCTCCAGGCTCTTGCCGGTGCTGAGCATGAGCGGCACGAACATGTCGGCCAGGACGAAGATGGCAATTTTCATGGTGAGCTCGCTTAGTAATACTTGGAATGGATGTCGGGCCTCTTGAAGCGCGCCTTGAACAGTCCCAGTGCCACCTTGAATCTGTGGCTGGCCTTGGCGATATCGCCCTTGACACCGATCGACCAGAGCGATTTCAGCAACCAGGTCAGGATGCTCGCCAGGCCCATGCGACGGGCGTCGACGAAGGTGGCCAGGGCCATTTCTTCATTGTATTTTTTCTTGTAGCTGAAGTTCTTGTTCAGGTAGTCGATCTGGGCCGTCTCGACAATGGTGAGTCCGCCGGCCTTGACGGCCAGGAAGCGTTTGGTCCACTCCTGGTCTTCCGAGGCGAAGACTTCCTCGCGGAAGGGTAGCTCACGCAGTAGCGTGGTCGGTGCGAAGCTGCAGGAGTTGGTCAGGCCATTGACGCCGGTAAAGCTGGCAGGCCCTACCTGCCTCACCAGCCAGGCTTGCGACTTGTTGGAGATGAGCGAGCCGACCTGGTCTCCCTTGCTGGCGAGCTCCTGGAAGAAGCGTTCCATCACATCGGTCTGGCGCAGCACCACGTGAGAAGAAATGATCAACACATTGGGCAGAGTGGCCGCCTGCACACCGAGATTGATCGAACGTGAATAGTTGAAAGGTTGACCGGATACGTCGAGCCAGACATCCACCATGCCCCGCAGGGCTGCGGCCTGGTCGGCATCGGAGCCGCTGTCCACGGCCATGATGGCCGTGGGCGGGCAACTCTGGCTGCGCAGCGACTGGATGACTTCCTGTACCAGCGGCAGGCTGTGAACTGCGATCAGA
>NZ_BADI01001152.1:0-4528 GCF_000333555.1 Herbaspirillum sp. B65
GCCCTCCCGGTGTGCGCAAGCCGCCAGTGAGAAGCTCAATGCCAGTGCCTCGGGGATGACGGCGGTAGGCTTCGATAGCCCCGCTTTGGCAGCATCGAACAAATGAGCGACGCCGCCAGCATCGAGCGCATCAATGCCAGCGGCGCCGATTTCCTGGTGGTCGCGCTGGGTGCCAAGAAGGGACAGGCCTGGATCCAGCACAATCTGCCGCGCTTGCGGGTGCCGCTCATCAGTCACTTGGGTGCCGTGGTCAACTTCGTGGCCGGTACTGTCTCGCGCGCACCGACATGGGCGCAGAAGAGCGGCTTGGAATGGCTGTGGCGGATCAAGGAAGAACCCAAGCTATGGCGTCGCTATTGGGATGACGGCATTGGCCTGCTCAGCTTGCTGTTGCAGCGTGTTATTCCCCTGGCGCTGGCTGCGCGCCGCTCGGCTCCTGAGCCAGCGCAGTTCGATGGCGCGCTCCTGCAACTGCAGGAGCAGGAAGGAAATTGCGTACTGAAGCTCTCGGGAGCGCTGGGGCAGCCCAATATCCAGCGCTTGCGCGCGCTGTTGCCAGCCGCAGCAAGCTCGGCGCACCCACTGGTATTGGATTGCACTGGACTGGAGCATCTCGATAGTGCTGCCCTGGCTTCGCTGATGCTGTTGTATGGGGCCTGCCATGCCTCTGGACGATCATGGACCATGCGAGGTGTTTCGCAATCGCTGCGTCACCAGTTGCAGTTGCATTGCGCACAGTATTTGCTTGCGTCCCCAGCCTGAGCAGGATAGTCCACACGACAAGCAATTTTGAATCACATCCGACGATAGAAGAGGCGTTCATGAAAGCAATGATTCTGGCAGCGGGCAAGGGGACCCGCGTTCGTCCCCTGACCTATGCGCTGCCCAAGCCGATGATTCCGATCCTGGGCAAGCCGGTGATGGAATACCTCATCGAACACCTGGTGAAGTTCGGCATCCAGGACATCATGGTCAACGTCAGCTATCTGCATGACCGCATCGAAAACTACTTTGGCGAAGGCCAGCGTTTCGGTGCGCGCATTGGCTACTCCTTCGAAGGCTATGTGGATGACGATGGTCAGGTCTTCCCCAACCCCATCGGTTCGGCTGGCGGTATGAAGAAGATTCAGGAATTCGGTGGCTTCTTCGATGAAACCACGCTGGTCATCTGTGGCGATGCCCTGATCGACCTGGACCTCCATTCGGCCCTGTTCGAACACCGCCGCAAGGGCGCGCTGGTAAGCGTGATCACCAAGGAAGTGCCGATGGAACAGGTCTCCAGCTACGGTATCGTGGTGGCTGAGCCGGATGGCAAGGTCAAGTCCTTCCAGGAAAAACCCAAGCAGGAAGAGGCCCTGTCCAACTTGGCCAGTACCGGTATCTACATCATGGAACCGGCTGCACTGGAACTGATCCCCAAGGACAAGTTCTTTGACATCGGTGCGGACCTGTTCCCGCTGTTGGTGGAAAAACAATTGCCGTTCTATGCCCAGAAGCGCTTCTTCAACTGGATCGATATCGGCAACGTAACCGACTTCTGGTCGGTGCTGCAAAGCGTGTTGAAGGGCGAAGTGGCGCAGATGTATGTGCCAGGCACCCAGGTCCAGGAGGGCGTGTGGGTGGGCTTGAATACCCGTATCGAATGGGAAGGGACTACCATTGAGGGACCTGTCTACATCGGTGCCGGCTCTCATGTGGAAGCTGGCTCCACCATCATCGGCCCGGCCTGGATCGGGCATGGCAGCCACATCTGCAGTGGCGCAAAAGTGATCCGCAGCGTCTTGTTCGAATATACTCGCGTGGCCAGCGGCACCACCTTTGAAGATAGTGTGGTCTATGGCGCTTACAGCGTCACCCACGATGGTGCAATGAAACATACATCCGATCAACCGGATGAGCAATGGAACGATGCACGGGACCGCCGTCTCAAACCGCGCAGTGCCATTCAGGAAACCAGGAGTGCTTAATGTCTAATACCAAAATCTATCCCGTCATCTTGTCCGGCGGTTCGGGCACCCGCCTCTGGCCGCTGTCGCGCGCCGCCTATCCCAAGCAGCTCCTGCCGTTGGTGAGCGAACAGACCATGCTGCAGGAAACCGTGGCCCGCGTCGGTTCTTGGCCCGAAATGCAGGCGCCGCTGATCGTGTGCGGCAATGAGCATCGCTTCATGCTCGCCGAGCAATTGCGGGAGATCGGCGTGCGCCCGCTGGGGATCATGCTTGAACCACAGGGCCGCAACACGGCCCCGGCCGTGGCTGCCGCCGCCTTGCACCTGCAACGCCTGGATCCGGAAGCGGTCATGCTGGTGCTGCCGGCCGACCACGTCATCACCGACGTGTTGGCCTTTCACGAAGCCGTGCGTCGCGCCCTGGTGTCGGTGCAGCAAGGGGCACTGGCGACCTTCGGTATCGAACCGACCCAGCCTGAAACCGGTTATGGCTACATTCTGCGCGGCGCCGCCCATGGCGCCGACAGCAGCAACTTCCTGGTTGAGCGCTTCGTCGAGAAGCCGGACCTGGCCACCGCTACCGGTTTCCTGAAACAGGGCGGTTATTATTGGAACAGCGGCATGTTCCTCTTCAAGGCAAGAGACTATCTGGCCGAGCTGGAAGTACATCGCCCGCTCATCGGCGCTGCCGTCAAGGAAGCCGTGGCCAAGGCCTATAACGACCTGGATTTCTGCCGTTTGGATGAAACCTCATTTGTGGCTTCACCGTCTGAATCCATCGACTACGCCGTCATGGAAAACACCGCACGCGCCGTGGTGGTGCCGGCCAGCATCGGCTGGAGCGATGTCGGGTCCTGGAGCGCCCTGCACGACGTGCTGCCGGCCGATGCAGAGGGTAACGTGGTGCGTGGCGATGTTCATCTGAACCAGGTCAAGAATACCCTGGTTCGCGCCGAAAGCCGCATGGTCGCCGTGTTGGGTGTGGAAGACCTGGTGGTGGTGGAAACTGACGACGTCGTGCTGGTGGCCAAGCGTGACAAGGTGCAGGAAGTGAAAGCCTTCGTCGACAAGCTCAAGAATACCCAGCGTACCGAACACGTGCATCACAAGCGCGTCTTCCGTCCCTGGGGCAGCTACGAAAGCGTGGACGCGGGCGAGCGCTTCCAGGTCAAGCGCATCATCGTCAAGCCGGGCGAGAAGTTGTCGCTGCAGATGCATTACCACCGTGCCGAGCACTGGGTGGTGGTCAGCGGATCGGCCCTGGTCACGCGCGGCGAGGAAGTGACCCTGCTGAGCGAAAACGAATCGATCTACCTGCCCATCGGCGTGACCCATCGCCTGGAAAATCCGGGCAAGTTGCCGCTGCACCTCATCGAGGTGCAATCGGGCAGCTATCTGGGCGAGGATGACATCGTGCGCTTCGAGGACGTCTACAAGCGCGCCTGAAGCAGCAGTGCCAATGAAAAAGGAGAGCAGCTCGCTCTCCTTTTTTGTTGCCCAACCCTGGCTGCTTCAGCCGTTGGCGAGTGCCTCGCGCGGTGTGCCGCCATCGCTGGAGATGGCTTGCGGGCTGCGCGCATACAGGGCCAGCAAACGCTCGGCCAGCGCCGGTCCGGCTTGGATACACGCCGGGTATTTCCACGTGCCCTTGACGAAGAGCGTCAAATCCAGCGCTGCCAGGAAGCGATCGATACGCGCCGACATCATCTCATCCACGCCCGCGGCTGCCCGCTGTACGGCGCTATCGAGCTGTGCCAGATCTTTGACCACGAAGGCGATCTCCGGCTTGGAATAGAAGGATTCACCCAGTACTACGGTGGGCTTCTTGCGACGCACTGCTTGCAGGCCGACCGAGGAATTGATCACGAAGACCATGGTGGCGCGGTCCAGCAAAAGCTCGATGTCGAACTTGCGTAGCCAGACCTCTTCGATGTGAGTATCGGAGCCATCACCCAAGCTTGTAGGTGCCTCATCAAAGAGCAACACTGAGGGGCCGCCGTTCACAAGTGCACGGCAATAGTCAGTGAATGAGCATCCCATTTTGCTGGCGAACGCGTCCAGAAATGAATTCCTATCTTCGTATTCGCTCAAGTCAATTCGATAGACTGGCTCTGATTCGCGATTTAACCGCTTTAGTACGGACCAAATGAACCCTTCTCGACCGACACCCCAGTCCGCGCCAAGCCAGGCGATTCGGTCTTTATTTAAGGCGGCCACGCACTCTGTCTGTTCGGCCGCACGTATCTCCACGTGATGTAGAGCGCGAGTCAAGCGCATCCGGCTATTCGCCAGTACCGTCATCCCTTTCGAGCTTTCGACGCCGGTCGTCAAATCCGCGGTTTGAATTACGCTCTCGGTCGGCGTATTTAAGTGACTACTATGCCTCCCGAGCTCAAGGACAAGATACTCTTCTCCAGGTATCAAGTCGAAGTTATGATTTGGTGCTATTCGGTCGCCATTGAGCCGTTCCATCCTGAACCTCGGCCACATCTTCCATTTAGCATCGTCGTCGTCGACAGTTATACGATAAAAGGATTAGCCGTGAACGCGCTCATGCTGCACATTTCCTTCTGACAAATG
>NZ_BADI01001151.1:0-44711 GCF_000333555.1 Herbaspirillum sp. B65
CGTTGTCTCCTTGACTTGTTTTTTGGAATGTTGCCAACGCAGGTGATCTTTTTGCTCCCGGTGGCGCGAGATCACTATATTGCATACAATTTTTGAATACAATAAAAAAGACGAATTTTTTCGAGTCCCGATCCATCCCGGAGCCGGGCGAGCACGAGGAGACGTGAATGAATGCCATCCATGCCATGGCGCAGCCTTTTCGCCAGGCCGGCCAGCAGGCCATGCAATGGGCCGAACAACTGGCCCGGCACACGGAAACGCCCGGCATGTTGACCCGGACCTACCTCACGCCCATGCACCAGGCCGCCGCCAGCGAACTGGCGCACTGGATGGAGCAGGCCGGCATGAGCGTGCGGCGCGACAATGCCGGCAACGTGATCGGCCGCTACGAAGCCGCGGCCGGCCATGAACAGGCCCCGGCCCTGGTCACTGGCTCGCACTTCGATACCGTGCGCAATGCCGGCAAATATGACGGCAACCTGGGCATCGTCTTGCCGTTGGCTTGCATTGCCCAGTGGCACCGGGCGGGGCGGCGCTTTGCGTTTCCGATCGAGGTGATCGGCTTTGCCGAGGAAGAGGGCGTGCGCTTCAAGGCCACCCTGCTGGGCAGTCGCACGGTGGCGGGTAGCTTTGACCAGGCAGTGCTGGACCATCTCGATAGCGCCGGCATCTCCATGCGTGAAGCCATGCAGGCCGTGGGATTGGATCCGGCCCGCATTGCTGCCGACGCCTGGCCGCGTGGTTCGGTGGCGGCCTTCGTCGAGGTGCATATCGAGCAGGGCCCGATATTGCTGAACGAGAACTTGCCGGTCGGCGTGGTGACCGCAATCTCGGGCGCGACCCGCTTCATGGGCGAAGTGCGCGGCCTGGCCGGACACGCCGGCACCGTGCCCATGCATTTGCGCCGCGATGCCGCCATGGCCGCCGCCGAGATCGGGCTGTACATCGAGCGTCGCTGCGGCATCAAGCCGGGACTGGTGGGGACCATGGGCATCCTGGACGTGGTGCAGGGCGCGGCCAACGTGGTGCCGGGCCTGGCCAGTTTTTCCATCGACATCCGGGCCGAGGACGATGGCGACCGCCTGGCCGCAGTCGCCGACGTCACTGCCGAGATCGAGCGCATCGCGGCCCGGCGCCAGGTCGAGGTGGTGCTGCGCCGGACCCACGAGGCCGCCAGCGTGCCCTGCGCACCGCGCTTGCAGGCGGCACTGGCTCAGGCCATCGAGGCCGTCGGTTGGCCGGTGCGTCATCTGCCTTCCGGTGCCGGTCACGACGCCATGGCGCTGGCGCCGCTGTGCGAGGTGGCCATGCTCTTCGTGCGCTGTGGCAATGGTGGCATCAGCCATCACCCCGATGAAACCATGACCACGGACGACGCCTGCATCGCTGCCCAGGTGTTCAGTCATCTGGTCGAACAATTCCAGCCTTGAGCCGTCGCGCTCAGGAACCCCTCATAGACGGATCAAGGAGCCTCCCCATGCCTATCAATACCAATACCATCACCATCGATGGTTTCACGCTCACCGCGGCGCAAGTGGTCAGCGTCGCCCGCGCACCGCATCTGAAGGTGGCCCTGGCCGAGTCTTCCCGCGCGGCCTTGAAGCAAAGCCGCGACTACATCGAAAGCACCTGGATGCACGATGAAGCGCCCATGATGTACAGCTTCAATACCGGCGTGGGCCTGTTGAAGGACACCCGCATCAAGGTCGAGCACATCGAACTGTTCCAGACCCAGATGATCCGCGCCCATAGCGCCGGCATCGGCGAACCCTTCTCCGAGGAAGTCAGCCGCGCCACCATGCTGTTGCGCGCCAATGCCTTCGCCTCCAACTATTCGGCGCCGCGCGTGGAAGTGGTGGATCGCCTGCTGGCCTTCATCAATGCCGGCATCCATCCCATCATGCCGCAGAAGGGCTCGGTCGGCGCGTCCGGCGACCTGGCGCCGCTGGCCTACCTGGCGGCGGCCATCGCCGGTTTCGATGAAGCCGAAGTGATGTACCAGGGCCAGCGGATGCGCGCTACCCAAGCCATCGAGCAGGCCGGTATCGGGCCGGTGAAATTCGACCTCAAGGCCAAGGATGCCTCGGCCCTCATCAATGGTTGCACCGCCTCGCTGGCGGTAGCCATCCTGGCCGCGCACGACGCCCGCAAGCTGTTGACCGATGCCTGCCTGTCGCTGGGCCTGACGCTGGAGGCGATGCGCGCCGAGATGTCGGCCTTCGATGCGCGCATCCAGCAGGCGCGTCCCCATGCCGGACAGATCAAGACAGCGGCGGTGATCCGCACGCTCCTGAAAGGCTCCACCCGTACCACGCATGACGCCCGCGCCGTGCAATTGCCCGATGAACTGCGCCGCACCGACATCCCCTATACCGCCCGCATCCAGGACGTCTATTCGTTGCGCTGCGCACCGCAGGTGTATGGTCCGGTGTTCGATGCGTTGGACTATATCGATACCATCATCGAGAAGGAAACCAACTCCGCCACCGACAATCCGCTGATCTTCAACAAGGAGGATGGCGAAGGTTTCGAAATTATTTCCGGGGGCAACTTCCACGGCCAGTACCTGGCCCAGGCCATGGATCTGCTGGCCATGGCCATCACCGACCTGGGCAGCATCTGCGAGCGTCGCATCGCGCGCCTGATCGACCCGACCCTGTCGTGGGGCTTGCCGCGCAATTTGATGAGCGGCATCCGTGGCGTCAATACCGGCTATCCGGTGGTGCAATGCTCGATGAGTTCACTGGTGATGGAAAACCGTACCCTGTGTATGCCGGGCAGCGTGGACAGCATTCCCTCCAAGGGCAATAGCGAAGACCACATCTCCAACTCTACCTGGTGCGCCCGCAAGGCCATGACGGTGGTGCAGAACACCCAGTACATCGTCGGCGTGGAAATGCTGCTGGCGGCGCAGGCGCTGACCATGACCGAAGATCTGTTGAAAGACTTCACGCTGGGCCAGGGCACGCAGGCCGCCTATGCGGAAATCCGCCGCCAGATTCCGGCCTGCCTGGATGGGGATCGCTGGTTCCATGATGACGTGCAGGCTGCGCATGATTTCGTGGTCAGCGGGTCGGTGCGCAATGCGGTGATTGCAGCCATCGGTGACTTCCTTTGATCCCATGAAGTGATAATTTAAGACCTTGGTCTTAAGTCTTTTGAAAAGCCGCCGTTCAGTATCAACTGGACGGCGGCTTTTTTGCTGCAGTTCTGTATGGGGCCGGCATCATGGCAAGACCTGTTGCCGCGGGGGAATCGGCTTTTGCGGATCGAGCGTGGCAACACTATCCACCCGCAAAACTCATCAGCATCAATCGGGGGATTGTAATGAACGTAAAGAATGTGAAGATCAGCGTGCGCCTGGCAGTGTGCTTTGCCATTCTGATCGCTGTCATGTGCCTCATCACCGGCACCGCAATGAAGAGCCTGTCCGGCGTCAGTGAAGCCACCAGTCAGATCGTCGATGACCGCTACGTCAAGATTTCGCTGACCAATGACGTTAGCGACAACGTCAACGCTGCCGCGCGCAACCTGCGCAATGCACTGCTGGCGCGCAATGCCGAGGAAGCCGCCAAATACCTGGGCGCCGGCCAGGAAAATAGCAGTCGCACCGTCGAGGCATTGGGCAAGCTCGAAAAGATGATCAACACGCCCAAGGGCAAGGAAATGTTCGCGGACCTGATCGCAGCCCGCAATGCCTACAGCGGTCCGCGCGACAAATTGCGCGATCTGATCAAGCAACAGAAGAAAGACGAGGGCATCGAGTATCTCTTCAAGGAAGTCATCCCGCGGCAGGACGAATATTTCAGGGTGCTCGACAAATTCGTGGACTACCAGAAATCCCTGATGGATGCCAGCGTGGCCCAGGGCAAGGAAATTTCTTCTTCGGCCGTCACCCTCATGCTGGTCTTGTCGGGCATTGCCATCGTGCTGTGCGCGCTGGCCGCCTGGCTGGTCACCCGCTCCATCACCCGTCCGCTCAATGAAGCCGTCAAGGTGGCCAGCGCCGTGGCCGAGGGCGACCTGACGGTGCAGATCGGCCAGACCAGCAAGGATGAAACCGGCCTGTTGCTGGCCTCGCTCAAGACCATGAATGAGAGCCTGCACCGCATCGTCAGCGAGGTGCGCAGCGGGACCGATACCATCAATACGGCGTCCTCCGAGATTGCCACCGGCAACCTGGACCTGTCCTCGCGTACCGAGGAACAGGCCGGTGCGCTGGAAGAAACCGCATCGGCCATGGAAGAGCTGACCTCCACCGTCAAGCAGAACGCCGACAATGCACGCCAGGCCAACCAGCTCGCCGCCACCGCCTCCGAAGTGGCGGTGCAGGGCGGCAGCGTGGTCGGCCAGGTGGTGCAGACCATGGGCGAGATCAACGAGGCTTCCAAGAAGATCGTGGACATCATCAGCGTCATCGATGGCATCGCCTTCCAGACCAATATCCTGGCCTTGAATGCGGCGGTGGAAGCGGCCCGGGCCGGCGAGCAGGGGCGCGGCTTTGCGGTGGTGGCGTCCGAAGTGCGCACGCTGGCCCAGCGCAGCGCCTCGGCCGCCAAGGAGATCAAGGCCCTCATCGACGACTCGGTCACGCGCGTGGACAATGGCAGCCGCCTGGTGGAACAGGCCGGCAGCACCATGGGTGAAGTGGTGGCCAGCGTCAAGCGGGTCACGGACGTGGTGGCCGAGATCTCGGCGGCCAGCAATGAACAGAGCGATGGCATCGAGCAGATCAACCATGCCATTACCCAGATGGATCAAGTGACCCAGCAGAATGCGGCCCTGGTGGAAGAAGCGGCAGCGGCTGCGCAATCCTTGCAGGAACAATCCTCGCGACTGACCGCGACGGTGAGCGTCTTCAAACTCAGCAGCAACGATGCCGGGCGTGCGCAGGCCGCGCGCAAGCCAGCACCCAAGCCCACCCCAGCCCCTACCCCGGCGCCGCACAAGCCGCTTGCTGCTGCGCCCAAGCAGGTACCGACAGTGCCGACTCCCAAGGCGCTGCCGGCCAAGCCAGCCGCCGCCGCTTCTGCGGCCAGCGCCAAGGGCGCCAACAAGGCCATGGCCGCCGATGATGGCGACTGGGAACAGTTCTAGGGCTTGTTCACACCCGTACTTCCACGCCGCCCGCAAAGGCGATGCGCACCAATAGCCCGCTTCCCAGTGCCGGCGTGTCCAGCGTCACGCTGGCGTGGTGCATGGCGGCGATTTCGCGCACGATGGACAGCCCCAGCCCGGTCCCCTCTGGATTGACGTGCTGGGTGGCACTGGCCCGGTAGAACGGTTCGAACACCCGTGCGCGTTCGGCCGGCGCAATGCCGGGGCCATTGTCTTCCACTTCCAGCAGGGCGCAGGTCGGCTGCCCCGGCGCACTGGCCGCGCGCACCCGCAGGGTGACCTGGCCGCCGGCCGGGGTGTAGCGAATGGCGTTGTCCAGCAGGTTGACCATCAATTCATGCAGCAGCAAGGCATTGGCATCGATTGCGATGTCGCCCTCTTCCTCGAAAGCCAGGCTGATCTCGCGCGCCACCGCCTGTTGCGACAACTCCAGCGCCACCTGGCGCGCCGCATCGGTGAGCGAGAGCGGCCGCGTGCCACCTTCGGCGGCGCCATGCTCGGCCCGCGCCAGGGTCAGCAAGCGATTGGCCAGGTGGACGGCGGCATCGGTGGTGCGCGCCATGCCCTGGACCAGTTCGCGTAATTCGGCGGCATCCAGGTGCTCGCGGCGCAACTCGCGCAGGGTCAGTTCGGATTGCGTCTTCAATACCGTGAGCGGCGTGCGCAACTGGTGCGAAGCATCGGCGATGAAACGTCGCTGCCCGCTGATGAGCGCCTGCAGACGGCCCATGTAGCCATTCATGGCCAATACCAGCGGCCGCATTTCCTTATGCACCAGGGCCGGATCGAAGCCGGACAGGTCGGTCGGCGCGCGCGACTCCACCTCGCCCTTCAACTGCATTACCGGGCGCAGCACGAAGCGCACCGCGAACCACACCAGCAAGGCCGCCACCGTCACCAGCGTGCCTTGTCGCCAGAGCGTGTCGAACAGGATCTTGCGTGTCATGCCATTGCGCCCCTCCATGGTTTCGCCGACCTGGATCAAGGCGATGCCGCGCATACTGTCGTCATACACCGGTTGCAGCAGGGCGGCGATGCGGATCGGCTGCTGGTGGTAATCGGCCTGGTAAAAGCGCACCAGGGCCGGATAGGCTTGCGAGCGCTTGACGTTGGCCGGCACTGGCGGCAGGTCGTCGTAACCGGACACCAGTTCGCCATTCAGTCCGGTGACCTTGTAGTAGATGCGGCCCAGGGTATCGGTCTCGAAACTGTCCAGCGCCACGTAGGGCACATCGGCCGTGACCCGGCCATCGACAATGGAGACCCGTTCGGCCAGCGCCCGGGTCGAGGCCAGCAGCGAACGGTCATAGGCCAGGTCGGCCACTTCCAGCGCGTTGTAGTAGACCGAGACCGCGTCCAAGGCCACCAGCAGCGTCAGCGGGACCAACAGCCAGCGCACCAGCTGGCTGCGCAGGTTGCCCAGGCGCCGCGCCGCTGCACCCATCACGCCGCCTGCAACAGGTAACCCAGGCCGCGCAGGGTGGTGATGCTGACCCGGCCGGGGCCATCGTGTTCCAGCTTCTTGCGCAGGCGATGGATATAGATTTCGATGGCATCTACGCTGGCATTGTCATCCAGCGAAAACACTTGCTGGAACAGCTTGTCCTTGGGCACGGTGTGGCCCTGGCGCATGATCAGCGCTTCCAGCACGGCATGTTCGCGCGGGGTCAGGGCCAGCAGTTCGCCGCCATAGGTGAAGGTGCGCGAGACGGTATCGAAATTGAGCGCGCCGCAGGCCACGGTCACCGCTTCCTGGCTTTGCGAGCGGCGCAGCAAGGCCTTCACGCGGGCTTCCAGTTCTTCCAGTTCGAAGGGTTTGGCCAGGTAGTCGTCGGCCCCCATGTTCAGGCCACTGACGCGGTCGGCCAGGCCGCCACGAGCGGTCAGGATCAGCACCGGCGTGCGGCTGCCGCGGGCGCGCATTCGCTTGAGCACTTCCAGGCCATCCATGCGCGGCAGGGTCAGGTCCAGGATCACCAGGGCATAATCCTGGGTCAGCAGCAGGCTGTCGGCATCGGCGCCGTTGTGGGCGCACTCGACGGTGAGGTGAGCGTCGCGCATGGCCTTGGCCAGCCAGCGGGAAAGTTCGATATGGTCTTCGACCAGCAGGATGCGCATGATGCTGCCTTTGACTTTTATTGAGGTAAGTACGGTAGGGCCGTAGCGCCTGTCTCCAGCGCGGATGCTAACAGATGGCTGGCGGCCTTTGAAATGCCCGATACCGCAATTGCGCCAACGTGCAGCGTTCCCTGTGGAGAGAAAGCCGCACTGTCAGTTTCACTGAAAGCCGACTGAAAGCCTTTTCTTGTACGATGCGCCCATATCAAAAAAGACCATGCAGGAGACACATCATGACCGCCCTGGGGGCCGGCCGCGCCGGTACCGTTCGTCCCGCATCACTTTTCTTGCGCTGTTGACCGTCATGCGGGCCAGTCGCTGGCGCTCTGTTGGCCGTCCTTTCCTGGTCGCATGTCTGTTGGCGTGCGTGGTGCCGTGCGCGCTGGCGCTGGAGTGCATCGTCCCGGCCAAGCCAGGCGGCGGCATGGATGCCTCGTGCAAGCTGTTGCGCCGGGTGATGCAGGAACAGGGCCAGCAGGAGGCGTTCAAGCTCGCTTACCTGCCCGGTGGCATCGGCGCGGTGGCCTGGAGTTCGGTGGTGTCGCACCGGCGCGGCGGGCCACAGACGCTGGTGGCGTTTTCCGGTGGTTCGCTGCTGGGACTGGCGCAAGGCAAGTATGGCCGCGCCAACGTCGACGATGTGCGCTGGGTGGCCGGTATCGGTATCGACCACGGCATGATCGCGGTGCGCAGCGATGCGCCCTGGCGCAACCTGAAGCAGTTGCTGGAGGCGATCCGCAAGGATCCGGCCAATACCACCATCGGCCTGTCAGGCACGGTGGGCAGCCAGGACTGGCTGAAGATGGCCATGCTGGTGCAGCGCGCCGGCATGAGTGCGCGCCAGTTCCACTTCGTGGCGCTGGAGGGTGGGGGCGATTCGTTTGCGGCCTTGCAGGCCGGCCACGTGCAGGTGATTTCGGGTGACGCCTCGGAGGCGGCCTATTTCATTGCCGAGGGCAAGGTGCGGATCCTGGCGGTGCTGTCCGAAAAGCGCCTGCCAGGCCCGCTGCAGGATGTGCCGACCGCACGCGAACAAGGCTATGACGTGGTCTGGCCGATCATCCGCGGCTTCTACATGAGTCCGCATACCAGCGATGCCGATTACCGGCGCTGGGTACAGTATTTTGAGCAGGCGCTGGCCGATCCCGAATTCGATCGCCAGCGCAGCATCGGCGGCTTGCAAGCCTTTGCCATGACCGGCAAGCCGCTCTCGGAGTACATCGCGCAGACCGTTGCGCGCTATCGCAAGCAGTCCCAGGAGTTGGGCCTGGTGCGCTGACAAGCAGGGCTGCACACGCCGTCAGGCGTGCTCTGCAGCCCGGCCGGCGCAAGGTCCGTTTCATCATCAAGGAGAACCCATGTTGCACAAACGTCGCCTGAGCATTGCGCTCGGCCTGGCCCTCGCTTTGCCTGTCACTTTCAGCGGTGTGGCGCACGCCGATACCCCGGCCGGTTATCCCGCCGACTATGCCAAGGTCATCGAAGGCGCCAAGAAGGAAGGCAAGGTCGTGATCTACAGCACCACCGATTCCAAGGCTGCCGAAGCATTGATCAAGGACTTCAGCGCGCTCTATCCGGCCGTGAAGGTGGAATACAACGACATGAATTCCACCGAAGCCTACAACCGTTTCATCTCCGAAGCGGCGGCCGGTGGCGCCACGGCTGACGTGATGTGGTCGGCCTCGATGGACCTGCAGGTCAAGCTGGCCGCCGAAGGTTATGCGGTCCCCTACAAGTCGCCCGAAGCCGCCGCCCTGCCGGCCTGGGCCAACTGGAAGGACACCGCCTACGGCACCACCTTCGAGCCCGCCGCCATCGTCTACAACAAGCGCCTGGTGAGCGAAGCCGAAGTGCCGACCAGCCATGCCGAGTTCACCAAGCTCTTGACCAGCAAGCAGGACAAGTTCAAGAACAAGGTCACCACCTACGATATCGAAAAGTCCGGCGTCGGCTTCAGCCTGATGACCTATGACCTGAAATACAACCCGCAATTCTGGGACTTTGCCAAGGCGATGGGCGGGGTGGCGGCGCGCGTGCAATCCTCCACCGGCACCATGCTGGAACGCATCTCTTCCGGTGAAAACCTGATCGGCTACAACATCCTCGGCCCTTACGCCCTGGTGCGTGCCAAGAAGGATCCTTCCATCGGCGTGGCCTTCACCAAGGATTACAACCTGGTGCTCTCGCGCGTGATCTTCATCAACAAGGCTGGCAAGAACCTCAATGCCGCCAAGCTGTGGGTGGATTACCTGCTCTCCAAGCGCGGCCAGACCATCATCGCCAATGATGCCCAGCTCTTCGCCATCCGCGCTGACGTGACCGGTACCACCACCTCGGCCGAACTGACCAAGCAATTGGGCGACTCCCTCAAGCCCATGCCGGTGTCCACCGAACTGCTGGAATACCTGGACCAGAAGAAGCGCCTGGACTTCCTGAAGCAGTGGAAGGACGCCACCAAGAAGTAAGGCGACCGTCGCAAAAAGTCACGTTTGATCCGCATGGAGCGCGCCGCAAGGCGTCTCCATCGGGACCGTTTTACCTCCGTCATCGCTGGCCGGTGCGGATCCACCAGCCCCATCGAGAGGCGCAACATGCAAACCACCACTACCCTAGCGCGCAGCGAGCAAGCGCCGCCGACTCGCCGATTCCGGCTGAACTGGCCGCGCGGCCTGGTCGTGCTGCTCACGGCCCTGGCCATCTTCGTGCCGCTGCTGCTGATCTTCTACCAGAGCTTCTTGTCGGCCCCGTTCTTTGCACCGGTCAAGGAACTGACCTTCGATTCCTACCGCTTCATCTTCGATGATCCGGATTTCCGCCAAGCCTTCATCAATGGCTTGACGCTGGCCACCGGCCTGGCCTTGATCGCCGTGCCCCTGGGCGGGATGCTGGCCTTCCTGATGGTGCGCACCGACTTGCCGGGCCGCAGCTTCATCGCCCCGGCACTGATGGTGCCCATCTTCGTCTCGCCCATGGTGATCGGCTTCGGCTACGTGGTCTCGATGGGCCCGGTGGGCTTCTATACCGTGTGGGTCAAGAATCTGTTGTCGGTGTTCGGCTTCGAGGGCGATCCCTGGAACATCTATTCCTTCACCAGCATCGTCATCATCGCTGGCCTGACCCACGTGCCGCACGTCTACCTGTATGCCTCGGCAGCCTTGAAGAGCCTGGGTTCGGACGTCGAAGAAGCGGCCCGCGTGGCCGGTGCCTCGCCACTGCAGGTAGCGCTGAACGTGTCGCTGCCGATGATCACCCCGGCGCTGGCCTATTCCGGCGTGCTGGTGTTCTTCCTCGGCTTCGAGGTGTTCGGCCTGGTGCTGGTGCTGGGCGACCCGGAAGGCCACCTGGTGCTGCCGACCTATCTCTACAAGCTCACCAACAAGTTGGGTACGCCCTCCTATCACCTGATGGCGGCAGTGGCCGTGTGCCTGGTGGCGGTGACCATGCCGTTGGTGATGTTGCAGCGCTGGCTGCTGCGCTCGGCCAACAAGTACGTCGCCATCAAGGGCAAAGGCGCACGCCAGAAGGCGCTGCCGCTGGGCAAATGGCGCTGGGTGGCCTTCACCTTGATCGCCGGCTGGCTGCTTTTCACCGTCGTGATTCCGCTCTCGGGCATCGGCTTGCGCACCTTCGTCTCGCACTGGGGTGATGGTGTGAGCCTGCTGGAGGTGCTGACCTTTGACAACCTGTTGAACGTGTGGGATCAACCCTCGCTGGTGCGCGGCATCATCAATACGGTCTTGATCGGCGTCATCGGCGGCGCCCTGGCGGTGGCCTGCTATACCGCCATCGCCCTGGCCATGCACCGCAAGCAGGATGGCGTGACGCGCTTTCTCGACTACAGCGTGCTGGTGCCGCGTGCGGTGCCTGGCCTGTTGGCCGGCCTGTCCTTCCTGTGGGTATTCCTGTTCGTTCCTTCACTGCTGGACTCGGCCCTGAAGGGTATCGACAACCCCATCGCCCTATGGTTGGTAGAAAGCTTCATTCCCGCCCTGCGCGGCCTGCGCTCGACCATCTTCTCGGTCTGGCTGGCCTACTCGGTGGTGTGGATGGCCTATGGCCTGCGTCTGATCAATACCGCCCTGCTGCAGGTCGGCCCGGAACTGGAAGAAGCCGCACGTGCCGTGGGCGCCTCGCGTTCGCGCGTCACCCGCGACGTCACCATCCCGCTGGTGCGTTACGGCCTGGTCGGTGCCTGGCTGATGGTGTTCCTGATCTTCGAGCGCGAATACTCCACCGGGGTCTATCTGCTCTCGCCCGGCACCGAGGTGATCGGCTCCATGATCGTTTCCATGTGGGCCGCGGGCGCGGTGGAACTGGTGGCGGCGCTGTCCTTCATCAACATCACGCTGGTGGCCGTGGGCCTGGGCATTGCGCTGCGCTTCGGCGTGAAGCTGCACGACTGAGCCTGTCTCTCAATTGCACCGGCCGGCGCCATGGATGCGCCGGCCTCCTGATAGCGCATTCTAAGGAATCATCATGACTGAACTTTCCGTCAACGACCTGCACCTGGACTACGGGACCGGCGCCTCTGCCAACCCCATCCTCAAGGGTGTTTCCATGCAATTGCAGCGCGGCGAAGTGGTGGCCCTGCTAGGACCCTCGGGCAGCGGCAAGACCACCTTGCTGCGCGCCGTGGCCGGGCTGGAGTCGCCCAAGGCCGGGACCATCGACATCGGCAGCCGCCGCGTCTTCGACGGCGCGCGCCAGTTCGAGATGCCGGCCGAAGAACGCAACCTGGGCCTGGTGTTCCAGTCCTATGCGCTGTGGCCGCACAAGACCGTGGCCGACAACGTGGCCTATGGCTTGAAGCTGCGCAAAACCCCCTCGGCCGAGATCGCCAAGCGCGTCAAGGAAGTGCTCTCGCAACTGGGCTTGGGTCACCTGGGCGAACGTTATCCGCACCAGCTCTCCGGTGGCCAGCAGCAGCGCGTGGCCATTGCCCGCGCGCTGGTCTACAACCCGCAGGTGATCCTGCTGGACGAACCGCTGTCCAACCTGGACGCCAAGCTGCGCGAGGAAGCCCGTGCCTTCCTGCGCGAACTGATCGTGCGCCTGGGCCTGTCGGCCCTGATGGTGACCCACGACCAGGGCGAGGCCATGGCCATCTCCGACCGCATCCTGCTGCTCAACAATGGCCGCATCGAACAGCAGGGGACGCCGCAAAGCATGTACCAGACCCCCAATACCCTGTTTACCGCCGAATTCATGGGCAGCAACAACAAGCTGGCCGCCGAAGTGGTGAGCCGCGAGGGCGAGCGCGTGACCCTGAAACTGGATGGCGGCACCGCCGTGGCCACCCTGCGCGGGCGCGATGACGCCAAGCCGGGCGAGCAACTGACCGGCATCATCCGCGTCGAGCAGGTCCGTATCTCGGGCGAGCAGACCGACAATGCGATTCGCCTGCCGCTGTCCACCTGCATGTACCTGGGCGACCGCTGGGAATGCCTGTTCAAGGTCGAGGGCGGACCAGCCGGATCGGTCGGCCTGCGCGCCTATGCACCGCAGCGCCTGGATCAGGGCCAATACTGGTTGTCGCTGCCGGAACAGGCGCTGTGGGCATTCTGAATAACTTAGGTGAGCATTTCACAATACTAAGTTTTGGCGATACACCGACTTAGTTTTTTGACCCTTTCATCTTGATCGATGAAGACCCGGAAGCGATGACTACCCGTTGTCGCTTCCTCCTGTAACACCCGGCTTGCCGCGTGGCCGGGCGCATGACCAGAAGACGTCGCGCGGCGCATCCGTATCGACGCAATCCATCAAGCTCTCAACCAAGGAGACCTCAGTGCAAAGGAATCATCTCGCTGCCAGTATGCTGGCAGCATTCGCTACCCTGGCCGCCGGCGGCGCCCAGGCCCAGACCTCGGTGACCATCTATGGCCTCATCGATACCGGTGTGGAATATCTCAACAAGGCCAACGCCGCGGGCAACAGCGTGGTGCGCTTGAGCTCGGGCAACATGAACACCTCGCGCATCGGTTTTCGCGGTAGCGAAGACCTGGGCGGCGGCCTCAAAGCTATCTTCCAGCTGGAAAACGGCTTCAAGCTCGATACCGGTGGCTTCGATGGCGATGCCAACCAGATCTTCAACCGCCAGTCCAACGTCGGCCTGGAAGGGGGCTTCGGGCGTGTGGTGGCAGGTCGCTCCTACTCGACCACCTATGACTTCATCGTGCCATTCGACCCCATGGGTTACTCGGCCAACTATTCGTGGGTGACCTCGGCCGGTGCCACCGGTGGCCGCAAGGATGGGATGCCGACCGGCGTGTCGAACCTGGTCAAGTACCAGGGCGAATTCAGCGGCGTGAAGATCGGCGCCATGTACGGCTTCGGTGAAGTGGCCGGCCAGACCAGCAATGGCGCCAAGTACGGCGTCGGCCTGGGTTGGGGTTCGGGTCCGTTCAGCCTGGCCGCCACCTATGACCGCAACAACAGCACCACCACCGTCAATACCGCCTATGACCGTGCCACCAGCGCCCATCTGGCAGCGGGTTACCAACTGGCCGATGCCTGGAAGTTCAACCTGGGCTACCGCTACTACAAGAAGACCCTGGCCAGCGGCGCCACCGACCAGCGCAGCGACTTCTACTGGGGCGGCGTGAGCTACAAGTTCACGCCTGCCATGACGGTCATCGGCGCCATCTACTACCAGAACATCAAGAACGTGGCCAAGGATGCGGACCCGATCATGTACTCGCTGCGCTTGAAGTATGCGATGTCCAAGCGCACCGACCTGTACCTGAGCACGGCCTATGCCAAGGCCAAGAACAATCAGCTGGTGGGCCTGTCGCGGGATGACGTGGCCTTTGGCAACAGCCAGTTCGGTATGACCCTGGGGATGCAGCACCGCTTCTGACGCACCAGGTAGGGAAGCGTGGCCCGGTTCGTGTTAGCGCTATCGGGCCGCCTTAGTCTTGAGCCGTTTTGATCGGAGCCCACCTGCAGCAAGCAGGTGTGCTCCGTTTTTTTTTATGGCGACTTGCGTTGGTCTGCGCCGGGCAGTTGCAGGCGATCGATCAGGTTGTCATCGCAGGCGCTGCGATTGCAGCCAGTCATGCTGAGCACCATCTGCGCGCCTACCAGCAGCACGAAGATGGCACCCACGACGATCCGCCCCCAGGGAATGCGGCGCGGTTCGTTCGGCGCTTCGGCGCTTTGCAGCAGCAACAGGGTGGCCGGATATTCGGCGCTCTTGAAACCCAGCAGACCGGCGATGACCACCAGCGCCACCAGCGAGAACAGGATCGCCCAGGTGTAGAAATGCAGGCCCAGCATCAGCGCCCCATGCGCCTGCTGGCCCGCCATCCCCTCCAGTGACAACTGACGCAGGGCCACCACGCCGGTCAGCAACGCTCCCAGCAGCGCCACCCCGTAATGCGCACTCTTGACGCCGAAGCGCAGGTTACGCAGGAACCCGATGCCGGTGAGGATGATGCCCATACGCTGCAGCAGGCATAGTGGACAGGCCGGTTCCAGCAGCATCCATTGGTAGTACAGCAGCAGCCCCAGGCAGCCACTGACGGCCAGCAGGGACAGGCAATTGAGAAAGATCCCGCCCGGCAGGACGGGGTCACGCGGCGTGAAGACGACGGAGCGATCCATGGGACGACGCGATTACAGGACCAGGCCCGGGGGGAGCTGGAGGTAGGGGCTGAAGCGCCACAGAGTCAGCCCCATCGTTGCCAACCATAGTTTATTGCTTAATGATTTCCAGCCGAAAGAAATCCCGAGGACGGTCAGGAAGGCCAGCAGGAAAGGAAGATAGAGGAACATGAGACAGCCCGGCGTTGGCCCGGATTCATATCCGGGAGGTTGTAGGTGAGTTTTTTATCCAATCGTAGCCGAATGCCTGCCAAAATCTCGCTCGAAAACCTCGAAAAAAATCGAGATTTACTGAGTTTATTCTGAGTGGCCGGGGTCACTTGCGCTTGCGCCGGCTTGGCGCCATTTCCCGCATCAGTGCGATAAAGCGTTGTGCCCCCAATCCCAGGGGCCGGTCCTTGCTCCACACCACGTCCACCCACATGCGCTGCTGGTTGCTGATGTTGTCGAAGTCGATCACCACCAGCGTGCCGGCCTCGATCTGCGCCTGCACCAGACTGTGCGGCAGATAGGCCCAGCCCAGGCCTTCACGCACCAGCGACAAGGTGGCCAGGTGGTTGTCGGTGCGCCAGATGTGGCGCGCCAGGAAAAAGCGCGGGTCCGAGATGCTGGCATCGCGGCTGGCCACGGCGATCTGGCGGATGTCGTACAGGTCTTCGTAGCGCAATTTGCGCTTCTTGCGCAGCCGCGCCGGATGGTCGGGGGCGATCACGGCCACCATCATCTCGCTGCTGAATTCCTGGAAAGCCTCGCTGTCATCACCGGCATGGCGCTCGAACACCAGCGCCAGTTGCGCCGTATTGTCATAGAGCATTTGCATGGCGTCGGCCTGCGGTGAGGACAGCACTTCCACCTCCAGCGAAGGAAACTCCGCTGCCAGCACCGCCAGCGGCCTGGCCCAGGGCACCGAGAGCAACTCCGGTGCGATGGCCAGCGTCAGCTTGCGCTCCAGCCCCTGGTGCATGGCCAGCGCGTGGGCATCGAGCTGGCGCAGGGTGCTGGCCAGCAGGCGCGCATCCGGCTCCAGCGCGCGCGCCAGTTCGGTGGGGCGGGCGTCGCGCGCGGTACGGTCGAACAATTGCAGGTCCAGCTCCGCTTCGAGCTGGCTGATGGTCATGCTCACCGATGAGGGCACTCGCCCCAACTGGCGCGCAGCGGCCGAGAAGGAGCCGCTGTCGAGCACGGCCAGGAAGACCTTGACGTTGTCACTGGAGAAAGCCATCGCAGCATCCTTGCAGGGTGGTCGGCAACCTATCAGTAAAACTGAAAGAAGCCGACTTCTTCTATCAAAAAACTCATCATAGAATGCTTTTCATCGCAAGGCCAGGCGCGCTGGTTTCAGTTTGTCTTATTCACAGGCGCAGCCTCTGCCGTATCTGCAGTATCAGGAGAATGTCATGCAAGGTTTCAAACGCAAGCTGGTCTATGCCAGCCTTTTCGAGGGCTTGGCCATCATTTTCACTACCGTCGGCCTGACCGTGTTCGCCGGCCACGACAGCACGCATTCCTTGGCGGCTGCGGTGGTGTCCTCGACCATCGCCTTCCTCTGGAATTTCATCTTCAATACCTTGTTCGAGCGCTGGGAAGCGCGCCAGCCCCGCCGTGGCCGCAACTTCGCCCGGCGCGCCGCACACGCCATCGGCTTTGAAGGCGGGCTGGTGGTGATGCTGGTGCCGCTGTTCGCCTGGTGGCTGGGCATCAGCCTGTGGCAAGCACTGGCGCTGGACTTTGGGTTGATCGTCTTCTTCATGATCTATACCTATCTGTTCAACCTGCTGTTCGACCGCATCTTCGGACTGCCCAGTTCGGCCATGCCGCTCACCGCGCCGGCGGCGCAGACGCGCTGATGGACGAGCTGCTGGTGCGTCAGTTGCAGCAATTGATCGCGGCCGATTTGCCACGCCTGCGACTGCTGCACGCGGTGCGTGAACTGGATTTGCCGGATGCCTGGATAGGAGCGGGCTTCGTGCGCAATGCAGTCTGGGATGTCTTGCATAATCGTTCCGCCAGCCTGCCCCGCAGTGATATCGACGTGATCTGGTTCGATCCGCAGCAGTGTTCTCCACAGCGCGACCGGGAGTGGGAAACCGTCCTGTCGCAATGCTGTCCCGGCCCGCAATGGTCGGTGCGCAACCAGGCGCGTATGCACCTGCGCAATGGCGATGCACCTTATACCTCTGCTACCGATGCCCTGCGCTATTGGCCGGAGACTGCCACGGCCGTGGCCGTGCGATGTGGCTCACAAGGTGCCATCGAGGTGGCCGCGCCACTGGGCTTGCAGGATTTGTGGCAAGGTGTGTTGCGTCCGGCCGGTGCGTTTGCCGGACCGAAGTATGCACAGTTCGCGCAACGGGTACATACGCGCGGGTGGCTGCAGCATTGGCCACTGCTCAAGCTTGCCGATGCAGCCGATGCAATAGAATAGAGCGCTCCCATTGCCTCCCATCCCAACGCGCACACTCACACCATGTACATCCCCGCCCACTTCGCCGACAACGACACGGCCAGCCTGCACCAGTTGATCGCAGCCCATCCGCTGGGCGTGCTGGTCTCCCACACCGCCAGCGGGCTCGATGCCAATCACCTGCCATGCCATCTCGATCCCGCGCAGGGTTCGCTGGGCACGCTGCATCTGCACGTGGCACGGGCCAATCCGCTGTGGCGCGAGCTGGCCGATGGCGATGCGGTGCTGGTGGTGTTCTCGGCGGGCGATGCCTACATCTCGCCCAGTTGGTACCCCAGCAAGCATGAGGCGCATCGCCAGGTACCGACCTGGAACTACAGCGTGGCCCATGCCCATGGCCGGGTCACCATCCGCGATGATGAGCGCTATGTGCGCGGCGTGGTGGCGCGGCTCACGCGCACCCACGAGGCGAGCCAGCCACAGCCCTGGAAGATGTCGGATGCGCCAGCCGATTTCACCGATGCCCTGCTGCAAGCCATCGTCGGCATCGAAATCGAAATCACGCGCCTGGAAGGCAAGCGCAAGCTCAGCCAGAACAAGGAAGTGCGCGACATCGAAGGCGCGGCCAATGCACTCAAGGCGGCGGGTCACACGGCGCTGGGGCAAGCCATGCAGGAACAGGCTGCGCTCAAGCAACAGTGAACAAGCGTGAGCAAGGAAGCAATACTCGCGCATCCTCGCACACGAAATGCCGGCTCTGTGTAGAATCCGCAGCATCGGCGTGCAGACGCCTCACATCGCATTCCAAGAAGCCGTCCATGTCCGCACTCGCTACTGTCTCTCCCCATGCCGTGCGCAGCGATTCGCTGGGTTGCTCGGCCACGCACTTGAAGCAAAGCCAGGAACTGCAGGGTAGCGAGTTCAGTTTCTATCGCAAGCGGGTCGAAGGCCAGGAGGTTTCGCAGGTCTATACGCCGGCCTCCGACCGCGGTTTCCTGGTGGGGATCTCATTGGCGCCGCGGCATCAGCGCAGCATCTTCCGTGGTCGCCAGCGCACCCAGTTCGACTTCGCACCCGGCGCGGTCTATACCCGCGATTTTTCCGAAGACTACCGCGCCGACCTGCAGACGCCTTTCGACTTCCTGCTGGTGGAGTTGCCCTTGTCATGGTTTGCCGCGGCCAGTGATGAGCTGCGCGGTCGCCGCGTGAGCGGCCTGTCCACCGTCACCGGCCAGGCCGACCCGGTGCTGGCGCATCTGGCCTGGGCGCTGGCACCGGCACTGGCCTGGCCCGATCCGGACAATCAATTGTTCATCGACCAGTTGGGCCTGGCCATGGGCACCCACCTGTTGCAACGCTATGGCGGCGTGACGCTGCCCACCACGCGTGCGGTGCGGCTGTCGCGCCTGCATGAAGAGCGCGCCAAGGAAATGCTGTTGCAGAAGGTCAAGGGCAATCTCTGCATTCCCGACATCGCGCGCGAGTGCAATATGTCAGCCAGTTACTTCCTGCGCGCCTTCAAGGCCAGCACCGGCTATACGCCGCACCAGTGGCTGCTGGTGCAGCGGGTGGAAATGGCGCGTGAATACCTGCGCCATACCCAGCTTTCGCTGGCCGAGATTGCGCTGGCGTGCGACTTCTATGACCAGAGCCATTTCAGCCGCGTGTTCTCGCAGGTGGTGGGCTCTACGCCCGGGGCCTGGCGGCGCAAATTGCGCTGACCGGCACCATCAAGGGATGCGCGGCAGATCGAAGAAGAACAGTGTTCCCTGGGGCGCGGCGGCCATCACCCGCAGGCGTCCGCGATGCGCCTCGATGATGGAACGGCAGATCGCCAGCCCCATGCCCATGCCATTTTCCTTGGTGGTGTAGAAGGCATCGAAGACCCGCGGCATGGCCTCGGCGGCAATGCCTACGCCACTGTCCTGCACCCTGACCTCGACCCGCTGCTCGTTGCAGCAACTGGCGCTGATGCCCAGCAGGCGGGCGTTCGGGGCCACGCTGGCCATGGCATCGATGGCATTGATCACCAGGTTCAGCATGACCTGCTGCAACTGCACCGGATCACCCAACACGAAGACATCGGCCGGCATCAGTGACAGCGTCAGCGATACCTCACGCTGCTCCAGTTGGCTGCGCGAGAGCGTCAGGCTGTGGCGGATCAGCGCATGAAGATTGACCCGTTCGAATTCCGGGGCGCGCTTGCGGGTCAGGTCTTGCAAGCCACTGATGATGCCGCCGGCACGCTGGCCTTCGCTGATGATGTCGCGCAGCCCGGCGCGGGCGTGCTCCAGCTCGGGCACCGGCCGATTCAGCCAGCGCAGGCTGGCGCCGGCATTGGAGACGATGGACATCAGGGGCTGGTTGATTTCATGGGCGATGGAAGCCGTCAACTGGCCCACGGTGTTGGCGCGGGCGACCCGTTCCACGTCCACCTGGGCGGCGCGGATGGCGTATTCAGCCTGGCGTCGCACGGTGATGTCGGTGGCCGTGCCCATGTATTCGGTGAAAGTGCCATCGACCCAGACCGGTTTGCCGATGCCCGACAGATAGCGTATCTCGCCGGTATCCTGGCGACAGATGCGATGCTCCACGCGGATGGTGCCCCCCATGGCCACGGCGGCATTGATGGTATCGAGCACTTCCTGACGATCATCCGGGTGCAGGATGGACGCGAATTCTTCGTAGGTGATGCAATTGCGCCCGGCCGCCAGGCCATAGATGCGGCACAGTTCGTCGGAACAGAACATCAGGTCTTCGCGCACCAGGTAACGCATACTGCCGGCGTGATTGAAGCGTTCGCCTTGCTTGAGCAATTCCTGGCTGGTGCGCAGTTCGCGCTCGGCGCACAGCAATTGTTCCTTTTCCCGCAAGGCCCGTGCGTGGCGCTCGGCATTGGCCAGCGCCACCGCCGCGTGGGCGGCGATATGGTGGGCGCAGCGCGCCAGGGCCGGCGTGGGTTGGGCGTCGTAATGCAGGTAGAGTGCGCCGCGTGTCTGACCGTCGTGATGCAGTGGCAGTACCAGTTGCGCTGCTTGCAGTTCGCGTGAAGTGGCGATGCGGTGCTCCTGGGGATGGCAGACGTGCAGGCCATCCTGGCGCGCCTCGGTCTCGATGAGCGGCAAGCCGGCAGCTTGCTGCACCAGCAGGCAACGCCGCGCACCGGCCAGGCAGCACACGGCGCGGGTGATGGCCGGCTTCAACTGGGCCGGATCGAGCAAGGCGCACAGTTCGCGCAGCGTGTGCAGCAGGGCATCGTTGTCGTCGGGAACAGGCGGGGCGGACGGCAAGGCGGTCTCCTGGCGGGCAAGGGGGCAAAGGTGGGCAAGCGGGCTAAAGCCGCATTGTGCCCGATCCGCCGTTTTCAGGTACGGCCGTAGAGCAGGGTGGCGGTGAGCAACACCAGCAGGGTGTCGGCATCGACCGGCTTGGTCAGCAGTGGAAAGCCCAGCGCCAGGGCGCGCTGGCGCTGCGCTGGCGTGACCTGCGCCGAGATCAACAGCAGCGGCAGCGTCGGCCGCAGCTGCGCCAGTTGCTCGGCCAGCTCGAAGCCGCTCATGCGCGCCAGGCCGAGGTCGACGATGGCGCAGCAAGCCTGCTCCAGGCAGGGGCTGACCAGGAAATCTTCGCCGCAGTCGAAGCTGCAACTGCGGTATCCCGCCGAATCGAGCAGGTTGCACAAGGCAGCCCGCACCCCCAGATCGTCATCGATCACCGCGATGGGAGGATGCGATGGCGAGAAGTCGTCCCCTTCGCTCATCATGATGCGTTGGCTTACTTCTGTTCGGGTGGGGGCGTGCCGGTGATCTTGGGAATGCATTCCCGGTGGAACCACGAGGCCGTCAAGGGTTCGCCGGCCAGCTTGCGGCGCACGATGGGAACCACCTGCTCACCGATCAACATGCCCAGCAAGCCCAGTAGCGCGATGATCGGTGGTGCTGGCGACTGCACCTGCAGGGCAGCGTAGATCAGGCCAGCCAGGACGCCCATCAACAGGGAAATCAGATAAGGTTTCATGCGTACTCTCACCTCAGCTATTCAGGTACCGAGCCAGTGCAGCAGGCGTTGGCCCAGCACCATGCCCAACAGGCCGATCAAGGCGATGCCCGGGGGCGCCGGTGAGCGCACCTTGAAGAGCGCATAGACGACGCCGATCAACATGCCGGCGCCCAGGGAAATCAGATAAGCGGACATGGCCCGGCTCCTCATGAAGATGGCGCGCCGCCGCGCCTGCGCTGTACACGGAGAGCGGGCAGGGCGGCGGCGTGCAAGGCGGACTTACTTGGCCGCGATCGGAGCCAGGGTCTTCTGGTTGCCGTGCGGGCGTTGTTCGGCCTTGTGCACCATGGTGTAGGCGTAGTCCACGCCCATGCCGTAGGCGCCGGAGTGTTCGCGCACGATGTCCATGACGGCGTTGTAGGTTTCCTTGCGGGCCCAGTCACGCTGCCATTCCAGCATCACCTGCTGCCAGGTCACGGGGATCACGCCGGCCTGGATCATGCGTTGCATGGCGTAGTCGTGGGCTTCCTTGGAGGTGCCGCCGGAGGCATCGGCCACCATGTAGATTTCGTAGTCGCCTTCGGCCATGGCGCACAGGGCGAAGCTGTTGTTGCAGACTTCGGTCCACAGGCCCGCCACCACCACTTTCTTCTTGCCGTTGGCCTTGAGGGCGTCGCGCACCTTCTGGTCATCCCAGGAGTTCATCGAGGTGCGTTCCAGGATGTCGTGCTCGGGGAACACCGACAGCAGTTCCGGGTAGGTATAGCCGGAGAAACCCTGGGTTTCCACGGTGGTGATGATGGTGGGGATGTTGAACACCTTGGCCGACTTGGCCAGGGCGACGACATTGTTCTTCAACACCTGGCGGTCCATCGATTGCACGCCGAAGGCCATTTGCGGCTGGTGGTCGATGATGATGAACTGGCAGTTGGTCGGGGTCAGCACGTCGAGCTTGGTATTGGTGGTCATGATCGTTCCGTAGGTGGGTAGTGTGTGTATGTGGAGGAGAGTGCTGGTCTGGCGCCGGGGAGACCACGCCAGCCAGCGGGCAGCGGGAGTCAGGCTGCCGGAGGCGATCATAGGCAAGCGGGACGGGCGCTGCCATTATCTGTTCGTATAGCTAGACGCTGGCACGGCGTTTTTGCACACTGCCAGCACCAATAAAAGCGTATGGGATGGGCGTTGCTGCCAACACAGTGGCTCACCATGTACGCAATACGCCCCTCTTCATCGCCGTAATCGCCCTATTCCATGCCCGGAGCCTCCATGACCACCGCAGCCAGTCCTACCCCTGACCTGATCCTGTTGAACGGCAAGATCCACACGTCGACCAGCAGAATCCCATCGCCGAGGCCGTTGCCATCGGTGGCGGCAAATTCCTCGATGTCGGCAGCGCCGCCGATGTGATGCGCAGCAAGCAAGCCCATACCAAGGTGATCGACCTGGGTGGCCGCACCGTCATCCCTGGCCTGAACGACTCCCACCTGCACCTCATCCGCGGTGGCTTGAACTACAACCTGGAACTGCGCTGGGAAGGCGTGCCCTCACTGGCCGATGCCCTGCGCATGTTGAAGGACCAAGCCGCGCGTACTCCGCATCCGCAATGGGTGCGCGTGGTCGGTGGCTGGACCGAATTCCAGTTCGCCGAAAAACGGATGCCCACGCTGGACGAATTGAACGCCGCCGCCCCCGATACCCCGGTCTTCGTGCTGCACCTGTATGACCGCGCCTTGCTCAATCGTGCCGCGCTCAAGGCCGTGGGCTATACCAAGGACACGCCCAACCCACCGGGCGGCGAGATCGTGCGCGACGCCTCGGGCCATCCGACCGGCATGTTGATCGCCCGTCCCAATGCCATGATCCTGTACGCCACCCTGGCCAAGGGCCCGACCCTGCCACAGGAATATCAGGTCAACTCGACCCGCCAGTTCATGCGCGAACTGAACCGCCTGGGCGTGACCAGTGCCATCGATGCCGGTGGCGGCTTCCAGAACTATCCCGATGACTACCAGATCATCAACCAGCTGGCTGCCGATGGTCAGTTGACCATTCGCATTGCCTACAACCTGTTCACCCAGAGCAAGGGCGGCGAACTGGCTGACTTCCAGAAGTGGACCGGCATGGTCAAGCCGGGTGACGGCGACGACTTCCTGCGTCATAACGGCGCCGGTGAAATGCTGGTGTTTTCGGCGGCCGACTTCGAGGACTTCCTGGAGCCGCGTCCAGATCTGGCCGAGGGCATGGAACAGGAACTGGAACGCGTGGTGCGTCACCTGGTTTCCAATCGCTGGCCGTTCCGCCTGCACGCCACCTATGACGAATCGATCTCGCGCATGTTGGACGTGTTCGAAAAGGTCAATCGCGACATCCCCTTCGATGGTCTGCACTGGATGTTCGACCACGCCGAGACCATCACCGAGCGCAACATCGAGCGCGTCCGTGCTTTGGGTGGCGGCATTGCCATCCAGCATCGCATGGCCTTCCAGGGGGAATACTTCATCGACCGCTATGGCGCCGAGGCGGCCGAGCATACGCCGCCGATTGCCAAGATGCTGGAAATGGGCGTGCCGGTCGGCGCCGGCACCGATGCCACCCGCGTGGCCAGCTACAACCCCTGGACCGCCCTGTACTGGCTGGTCTCGGGCCGCACCGTGGGCGGCGCCAAGTTGTATGGCGCGGCGGGCCGCTTGCCGCGCGAAACCGCACTGGAACTGTGGACCGCCGGCAGCGCCTGGTTCTCCAGCGAGCAGGCCAAGAAGGGCCGCATCCAGACCGGCCAGCTGGCCGACCTGGCGGTGCTCTCGGCGGACTTCTTCAGCGTGCATGAAGATGAGATCAAGAGCATCGAATCGGTCATGACGGTGGTCGATGGCAAGGTGGTCTATGGCGCCGGCCCGTTCTCGGCGCACGGTCCGGGCGAGATCCCGGTACTGCCCGAGTGGTCGCCGGTGGCCAAGGTGCCGGGGCACTACCGGGCCGTGGCCAAGAGCGATGCCGCGCGCCAGAAGAAGACCACGCTGCCCCATGCCTGCGTGGGCTCCTGCGGCGTCCACGGGCACGCCCATGACGTGGCGCGCAAGTCCAGCGTCCCGGTCTCCAACTTCGCCGGTTTCTGGGGCGCGTTAGGTTGCAGCTGCTTCGCGTTCTGATGGGGGGCTGATCATGCAAACGCGTCATCCTACCCACCGGCAGGCATTGCCGCTGCCGCCCCTGGACCTGGGTCTGCTGTTCTTGCGCCTGGCCGGCAGCTTCATGCTGTTCTACGTGCATGGCTTGCCCAAGCTCATGCATTACGCGCATGAACTGAGCGTGATCGAAGACCCCTTCGGCATGGGCCCGACGGTTTCACTCTGGTCGGCCATCCTGGCCGAAGCACTGTGCCCGGTCCTGATCGCCCTGGGCCTGTTCACCCGCCTGGCCTGCCTGCCCATCATCGGCGTGCTGCTGGTGGCCATGCTGGCCGTGCACCCGGACTGGAGCATTGCCGAAGGTCAATTCGGCTGGCTGCTGCTGGTGATCTTCACTGCCATCGCGCTGTGCGGTCCGGGCCAATGGCGCCTGGGACGCGCGCTAGCCCAGCAGTAGGAATTAAGTTTCTACCGTGCAGTCTGTAAGTCCCAGTAGCTGAAAAACTTAGTTTTCTCCCGGTCGCCTTTCCATGCGCAAGGCGGCTGCTCCACGCAGGGCGCAGCAATCGACATGTCCCCCTCACACCTCATCAAGGAGTAACACCATGAGCACCATCATCACCCGCGACGGCACCGAAATCTATTACAAGGACTGGGGCAGCGGCCAACCGGTCGTCTTCGGTCACGGCTGGCCGCTGGACGGCGACATGTGGGAATACCAGATGAATTTCCTGGCTGAGCGCGGCTATCGCGTCATCGCTTATGATCGCCGTGGTTTCGGTCGTTCCAGCCAACCCTGGAACGGTTACGACTACGACACCTTCGCCGATGACCTGGCCGAGCTGATGGACAAGCTGGACCTGCAAGGCGCGACCCTGGTGGGCTTTTCCATGGGCGGCGGCGACGTCGCCCGCTACATCGGTCGCCACGGCAGCAAGCGCGTGGCCAAGGCCGCGCTGCTGGGGGCGGTCACGCCGATCTTCGGCCAGGCCCCGGACTTCCCGCAGGGCGTGCCGGCCGAGGTCTTCGCCGGCATCAAGGAGGGGTTGCTCAAGGATCGCGCGCAGTTCATCAGCGACTTCGCCGCCGTCTTCTTCGGCACCAATCGTCCCGGCAAGTCTGACGCGGTCAGCCCGGCGGTGCTGGCCCAGACCTTCAACATCGCCATGCTGGCTTCGCTGAAGGGAACGCTGGATTGCGTGAGCGCCTTCTCCGGTACCGACTTCCGCCAAGACATCAAGAAATTCAACTTCCCCACCCTGGTCATCCATGGTGACGACGACCAGATCGTCCCCTTCCAGACCACCGGCAAGCTGGTCGCCGAGATGGTGCCGGGCGCGCAACTGAAGATCTACAGCGGCGCCCCGCACGCCCTGTGCGCCACCCACAAGGACCAGGTCAACGCCGACCTGCTGGCCTTCCTGAAGGGGTGAGCAGCATGAGCCTGGACGCTACCCAACGCCAGCAACTGGAGCAACGCCGCAAGGCACCACTGGCCACCCCCGGCGTGCTGTCGGCGCAGGCCAGCAAGGAGATCGGCGGTGCCTTGACCATGCTGCTGGCCGATATCTTCGCCCTGTATCTGAAGACGAAGAACTTCCACTGGCACATGTCGGGCCCGCATTTCCGCGACTACCACCTGCTGCTGGACGACCAGTCCCAGCAGATCATCGCCATCACCGATGCGGTGGCCGAGCGGGTGCGCAAGATCGGCGACACCACCCTGCGTTCCACCGGGCATATCGGTCGCCTGCAACGGCTGGCCGACAACGATGCCGACTTCGTTACGCCCTCGGACATGCTGGCCGAACTGCGCGAGGACAATCTGCGTCTGGTCGGTTTCATGCTGGCCACGCATGAGCTGTGCGATGAGCACGGCGACGTGGCCACCGCCAGCCTGCTGGAAAACTGGATCGATGAGGCCGAGCAGCGGGCCTGGTTCCTGTTCGAATCGGGCCGCACCTCGATCTGAGGCGGGCCGGTTTCGACGCCAAAGGCAGGACTTGAGGCAGGGCTTGACGGCCCTGCCTTTTTTGCGTTTTCCTTCACACTGCGTCTGGTGGACCGCTCTGTCCCGCGCTATGGTGGCGGGGCGGTTTCTTTATCCTTCATTTCCATGGATTTTTCACGTGACCCAGCCCTTACCCTCCCGTGGCCTGAAGCGCTTTCATCTGCAGGACGACATCACGCTGGTGCGTGCGGCGCAGGGTGTGGCATCAGAGCAGGCGCCGGTGATCGACATTCCCGAGGATGACGCCTTCTCGATCATCGTGCAATTGCAGGACTTCCGCCATCACAAGCTCTGGCGCGGCCGGCAACTGGTCCATGCCGGCGGCCACCGGCGCGGCGAGATGGCCATCACCGACCTGCGCGAGCAGTGGCGTTGCCAGCACCTGTCGGACTACGACAACGTGCGCCTGCACCTGCCGCGCAGCGCCATCGAACAATTGAGCCAGGACAGCGGACGTCGCATCAGTGGCTTGGAGCAGGGCCAGGCGTTGCGCGATCCGGTGGTATGGCATCTGGTGCAAGCCATGTTGTCGATGTTGGGCGAGGCCGCCAATGATGGCGACACGGTCTTCATCGATACCGTGACGCTGGCCTTGCACACCCACCTGGCGCAGCGTTACGGCCACCTGGCCGCCCCGCGCAGCAGCACGCGGCTGGCCGGCTGGCAGCAGTTACGCGTGCGCGACTACATCCTGGCTCATCTGTCCCGGCGGCTGACCCTGGCCGAGCTGGCGGCCCAGTGCAATCTCTCGCGCGCCCATTTCGCCCGCGCCTTCAAGCTCAGCTTCGGGATGCCGCCCCACGCCTGGCTGCAGCACCAGCGCATCGCCCTGGCTTGCCGGCTGCTGCGTCAAAGCGACAAGGGCATGACGGCCATTGCGCTGGAATGTGGCTTTTCCGACCAGAGTCATTTCAGCCGGGTGTTCAAGCAGGTCATGGGGGTGGCGCCGGTGGTGTGGATGCGAGGGCGGGTGTAGTGGGTTGATCGTTTGCGTCGCTTGTTTTTGTAAGGTTGCGTTTATTTCGTATATTTCGTATATTTCCTCTGTATCAATCAATCCAATGGCCTATGCCATTGTCGAAACAGGGAGAAAAATATGTCCACAGCCACCATTGCACTTGAAATGTCGCTTGAGACCCGAGAAGAGGTCGAGCTGGCCAAGGCTGCTCAGCGCTGTATCACCAAAGCACTGGATCATTCTCACGCCGTCAGTATCGCCTTGCTGGAAGAGGGGGGGGCGCGGATTGAGGATGGCTCGCCGATCCTGAAGTTGCCCCCCAAGGTCTTGCACTTGTTTGCCAACATGCTCGGGTCGCTGGCGCAAGGCCAGGCGGTGACCCTGATGCCACGGGAGCTGGACCTGACCACCCAGCAGGCGGCGCATTTTCTCAATGTCTCCCGACCCTATCTGGTGCGGCTGCTGGAAGAGGGGAAAATTCCTTTTCACAAGGTCGGGACGCACCGTCGAATCCGTTTTGCAGATGTACTGTGCTACAAGGAACAGCGTGCCAGCCAATCGAAAGCACATCTGAAAGCACTGTTGCAGCAGGCCCAGGATCTGGACATGGGATACGGCCCATAATGGCGGGCTTCGTTCAATATACGGCAATATTGGATGCCTGCGTTCTCTATCCCGCGCCATTGCGGGATCTGTTGTTGCATTTGGCCGAAGCAGGGCGTTTCCAGGCTCGCTGGAGTGCTGCGATCCATGATGAATGGACCCGCAATCTCTTACACCAACGGCCGGAGATTGATGCGGCACGATTGATGAACACGGTGGCGCTGATGAACGCGTCCATCGAAGACTGCATGATCGAGGACTATCAATTTCTCATCGACAGTCTGAGCCTACCCGATCCAGATGACCGCCATGTACTGGCCGCGGCTATCGTTGGGCACGCCGATGCCATCGTCACCTTCAATCTCAAGGATTTTCCGCGCGCTATCGTAGGACGTCACGCCATCGAAGTACTGCATCCAGATGACTTCCTGCTGCACCAATACGATCTGGAGCCGGTTCGCTTCCTGACCGTGGTCAAGGAACTGCGCGAAGGTTTGAAGCGACCGGTAGTCAGCGCTGAGCAACTGGTGCGTACCTATGAGCGCCAAGGGCTATTGCAGATCGCATCCAGGTTGTCTGAGGCGATTGAATTGATCTAGGGGGAACAGGTCGTGCGTCGAGGTTGCGTATCGAAGATTTTCCCTCAACGCTGCCTGGCCGAATGAATCTGCAAACGCTCCGCCGCCCGCACCAGGTCGGCCAGGGTCTTGGTCTGCATCTTGTCCATCACGCGGCGCTTGTGGACCTTGACGGTGATTTCGCTGATGCCCAGTTCGGTGGCGATCTGCTTGTTGAGCAGGCCGCCGATGGCCAGCTCCAGGACTTCGCGTTCGCGCGGGGTCAGCTTTTCCAGGCGCGAGGCGTTGGCCGCGTGCTCCACCCGTTTGTGTAACTGCCGTCCGGCCACGGTCAGCGCTTCTTCCACCGCACCCAGCAGGCGTTCATCTTCGATGGGCTTGGTCAGGAATTCATGGGCGCCAGCCTTCATGGCCTGCACCGTCACCGGGATGGTGCCGTAGCCCGAGATGAAGATGACGGGAATGGCGTCGCCCCGTTGCTCCAGCCGATGCACCACGTCAAAGCCATCGGCGCCGGGCATCTTCATGTCCAGCAGCAGGCAGCAGGGGGTGCCGGGCAGCGGCATCTGCAGGAATTCATCGGCCGAGGCGAAGCCGCGTGCAGTGTAACCGGCCGAAGCCAGCAGTCTGAGCAGAGCCGTCCTGACCATGCCATCGTCGTCGACGACATATACGGTACTTTCCATGGTTCCATCCGTCTTGCCGGGTTGCAAAAATCATTGCGCAGGCAGGGCCGATACAGGGCGGTCAGGGGCGCCATCAGGCCATGCTGTACATTGCCTGCCATCATCTGCATTCGAGTCGGGTTTGGATTGTACGAATGTGCTGTTTTTTGTAAAAAACGCCTTTGTTGCATCTGCCGATCTGCCGCTCTGCCGGTCTGGCCATCATGGCGGCATGGAGGGTTTCATTGGCAATGAGTGGACGGCTCCTTGCCTCTTTCCTGCGCCCTATCCACAGAGATAATGGGCGCGCAGCGTGCGCGATGCTAAGGTGTGCGGCCTGGCTCCCCGCCCTCCAAAGAAGCGAGACCCTCATGAATGTCGCCCCACGCAACCGCCTGCAGTCCTCAGGACTGGCCTTCCTCGCCGCCTATGTCGATACGCTGGGCTTCATCGCCCTGTTCGGCTTGTTCACGGCGCACGTAACGGGCAACTTCATCCTGATCGGTGCGGCCCTGGCCGATACCTCGCAGATGTCGATCCTGCTCAAGTTCCTGGCCTTCCCGGCCTTCATCCTGGGCGTGGCGGTGGCGCGTGTGTTCATCGCCGCCATCCAGCGCGCCCATGGTCGGGCGCTGGCCTGGTCGCTGTTGCTGCAACTGGTACTGTTGATCGGTTTCATGCTCTGCGGCATCGCGGCCACGCCGGTGCAGTCGCCTACCGCGGGCTGGGTGATGGCCGCGGGCCTGCTGGGCACCGCCTCCATGGGCGTACACAGCGCCATCAGTCGCCTGTTGCTGGCGCATCTGGCGCCGACCTCGCTGATGACCGGCAATGTCACCCAGGTGGTGATCGACGTGGTCGACATGCTGCGCGGTGCGGCCGATGCCGGCACCACCGAGCGTTGCGTCAAGTTCGTCTGGCCGGTGCTGTCCTTCGGCGTGGGTGCCATTGCGGCGGCCTTTGCCTATCACGCCATCGGCTTTGCCGGGCTGATCGTGCCGGTGCTGATCCTGGTGGCCATGATCGTTTGGGAATGGCGCCAACCTGCTCCCTCGGCGCTGGCCAAGTGAACAAGTCGCGGCTGGAAGCCTTCAGCGATGGCGTCATCGCCATTGCCATCACCATCATGGTGCTGGGCCTGCAGACACCCCAGGGCGCCAGTCTGGAGGACCTGGCGCCGCTGATGCCGCCACTGCTGAGCTATGTGCTGAGCTTCGTCTACATCGGCATCTACTGGGTCAACCATCACCACCTGCTGCAACTGGCCACGCAGGTCGACCGCCGCGTGCTGTGGGCCAACCTGCACCTGCTGTTCTGGCTGTCGCTGCTGCCCTTCGTCACCTCATGGGTGGCCCATCATCATCGCCAGAGCGCGCCGGTGGCCTGCTATGGCGTGGTGCTGCTGATGTGCTCGGTGTCGTTCCTGTTGCTCAAGCTGGCGTTGCGCCATAGCGAAGCGGCCCATCCTTCGCTGGCGGCGCTGATCGGCCATGGCCGCAAGAATGCGCTGTCCATCCTGCTCTATGCGGTGGCCATTCCACTGTCCCTGCTCACGCCCTTGGGCGCCACCGCCATCTACGTCTTGCTGGCCCTGTTGTGGTTCCTGCCGGACCATCACTTCGAGCAAGCGCGTCCTTGACCACGCCGGCGATCAGGCGCCCAGCTTGTCCCACAAGGCAGCGGCGTTGAAGTCGCGGATCACCGCATCGGCCCCGGCGGCGCGCAGGCGCGTTTCATCCAATGCACCCAACATGCCGAAGGTCCAGACCTGGGCGCCGCTGGCGGCTGTTACGCCCGAGCTGGAATCCTCGAAGGCCACCGCCTGCTGCGGCTGACCACCCAGCACTTGCAGCGCGGTCAGGTAGGGCAGGGGATCGGGCTTGGCGCGCGCCAGTTCGTCGCCGATCACCAGCGTATCGAAGCGCCCGGCCAGACCCGTGGCCTTGAGCATCAGCTCGGCATTGGCGCGCGGGGCATTGGTCACCACGGCGCTACGGCCCCCGATGCGGGCGATGTGTTCCAGCAGGCGTTCGATGCCCGGCGTGGGTGCGACCTGCTGGTCCAGTTGCGAGCGGAACAGTTGCTCCTTCTCTTCGGCCAGCGGCTGGTATTCGGAGGCCGGCATCCCGGGGAACAGGTGGCCGAAGATCATGGCATTGGAGGCGCCCATGATGTGGGTCTTGTAGTAATCGACGTCGATGCTGCGCTCCCAGCGTGCCAGGATGGTGTTGAAGGCGGCATGGTGCAGGGCGTCGCTATCCATGAGCGTGCCGTCGAGGTCGAACAGGAAATGGGTGATGGTCATGTGGGCTGTGCACTCGCTGAGTGGTGAAAGATAAAACCAACCATGCCTGCAGGCAGGGCTGAGGCGGCCATTCTATAAGAGCCGCTGCGGATGTGCTGTGCACTTTCTTGCGCATCCTCTTTCCCCTCTTCCTTTATTTCTCTCGGCATTTTTCGCGCTTTCCTACGCCAGCAGCCGAACTGCGCCGATGGCGCCTGGCCCGGCGCGCCCCTACAGTCTGTTGGTGGCAATGCCCCCGGCCCTGTGCACGCTGCAGGGATCAATCCATCAAGAAACGCGAGGAGATTCATGACCACCTCAACCCTTCACTCCCTCCCACCGGCCAGCAGCGAAGCCGTCAATCCCAACGGCTCCGGCGTCTCCTGGGGCGCCATCCTGGCCGGCGCCTTTGCCGCCGCCGCACTTTCCTTCATCCTGGTGATGCTGGGCTTCGGCCTGGGCTTTTCCTCGATCTCGCCGTGGTCCGGCCAAGGGATCTCGGCCAAGGCCATCGGCTACTCGACCGCCGGCTGGCTGCTCTTCACGCAGATCGCTGCCTCCGCCATCGGCGGTTTCCTGGCCGGACGCCTGCGCGTGAAGTGGGCCGGTCTGCATACCCGTGAAGTGTATTTCCGCGACACCGCGCATGGCCTGCTGGCGTGGGCGGTGGCTTCGCTGGCTACCGCCGCCCTGCTGGGCTCGGCCGTGGGCAGCGTCATCTCCGGCGGCGCCAAGACCCTGGGTGCCGCAGGTGGCGCGCTGGGCACTGGCGCTGCGGCCACTGCCGCGGCCATGGGGCCGGACGGTGCGCCACAGGCGGGTAACCTGGCCGATCGCGCCTCGGGCTATTTCATCGATTCGATGTTCCGCACCGGCAGCAATGCCGCTGTGCCAAGCGCCGGTGCGGCGCCCGCCGCGCCGCTGACTCCGCCTGCCGGCAGCGATGCCGCTAGCGCTTCTGCTGCGGCGCCGCTGGCCGCACCGACGCCCGCCGATGGCCGTGAACTGAGCTCGGCCCAGCGCATGGAAGTGGCGCGCGTGTTCGGCTATTCGCTGGCCAAGCAGCAACTGGCCGACAACGACAAGCGCTACCTGGGACAACTGGTGGCGCGCCACACCGGCCTGGCGCAAGCCGATGCCGAAAAGCGCGTCGCCGACACCTTTGCCGCCTACCAGCGCAATCTCGATGACGCTGCCGCCAAGGCCAAGGAAGCCGCCGATGCTGCTCGCAAGGCCGCGGCCTATGCGTCGCTGTGGATGTTCCTGGCGCTGCTGTGCGGGGCGTTCATCGCCAGCCTGCTGGCCACCTATGGCGGCCGCCTGCGTGACCGCAACGAACTCTATGGCGAGCCGGTGCTGCGTCACCCGGTGCACGATCCCCGCGTCGACGGACCCGAACACCAACTTTGATAGGAGACTGACATGGGCGCCATTCTGCTCTGGCTCTTGGGTATTCCGATTCCCATCATCCTGCTGCTGATCCTGTTGTTCTGAGCAACGTTGCAGCATCACCGTGAGAACGCCAAGGGCGGCCGCAAGGCCGCCCTTGGCCTTTGTCATGCCGTGATACGGTCCTGCTACTTCCTCATCAGCGGCCGTCGTCGGATGATGGTCAGCAGCCGCTGGGCCGCGGGTGACAGGTAGATGTCGCGGCGGTAGGTCAGCCCCATGCGACGCAGCATGGTGGTTTCCTTCAGGACCACTTCGCGCAGATGGCCGCGCCCGGCCTGCAGGTTCAGCTTGGAAGCAAAGCCCAGCAGATTGCTGCGCTCGATCAAGGGCATGATCATGTTGAGCACCGTAGGCATGATCTGCACCGTGGGCCGGGGCAGGTGATGGCGATCGAACACATTGTCCAGCCACTGGCGACTCAGCACCGACTGCGCCGGCAGCACCCACTGGTACTCCAGTAGATGGCGCAGCTTGATGCGGCGCTCGAAGATGGGATGGTGCGGACTGGCCATGACCACCATCTGGTCCTGCATGATCTCTTCGGTATGGAACACCTCATCTTCCTGGATCATCGGCCCCAGTACGATATCCAGCTCACCGGCCTTCAATCCTGCCAGCAGCACGTCGTTCATCGAGACCTTCAGTTCGATGGTGACCTTGGGTGCCTCTCTCAGCAACTCCTGGCACAGGCCCGGCAGGATGTGCTCGGCCAGGGTGGGAATGCAGCCCAGGCGGATGTTGCCTTCGCGGCCGTGGGCATAGTCGCCGATCTCGCGCGCGGTCTCATCCATCATCAGGCTGATCTGGCGTGCCCGGTTCAGCAGCGCCTGGCCCACGGCGGTCAGACGGATACCCCGACCGGCCCGCTCGAACAGTGGTGCGCCCAATTGTTCTTCCAGACGATCGATGCATTTGGTCAGCGCCGGCTGGGTCTTGAAGAGCCGTTCGGCCGCGCGTCCCACATGGCCTTCCTCGGCAATGACGGCAAAATACTTGAGGTCGCGGAAGTCCATGATTCATTCCTCAAAGTTATCGAATCTAAAATAAAAGCAAATATACATTAAATATCCCGCCGCGTAGACTGCCCTCCAAACAAGAACCTTGCCCGTCAGCGGCAACGACAATATGGAGACCAGTACCATGCCTGACCAGCCTTCGCGGCGCCATTTCCTGGGTCGCAGTATCCGCTTCGCCGGCGCCCTGGGCGCGGCCACCTATATGCCCATCGCCCTGGCACAGGACGTGAGCTATCCGCATTCGACCGGCGGCGAACTTCCCGTGGCTCGCCTGCCGGCCAATGCCTGCGATTGCCATATGCACATCTACGATGCGCGCTTCCCCTGGGCGCCCGGCGCCAAGCTGCTGCATCCGCCTGCCACCGTGGCCATGTATCGCCAGATACAGCAACGCCTGGGCAGCACGCGCAACGTCGTGGTGACGCCTTCCGCCTACGGCGTGGACAACCGTTGCACCCTCGATGCCCTGGCCCAGTTCGGCGCCACTGCGCGTGGTGTGGCGGTGGTCAACGACCAGGTCAGCGATGAGGAACTGCAGCGCCTGCATCAGGCTGGCGTGCGCGGTCTGCGCTTCAACCTGGCGCTGGGTTCGGTGACCACCGTGGCGATGATGGAACCGCTGGCGCGCCGGGTGGCGGCGCTGGGCTGGCATCTGCAGGTGAACATGTCCAATGACGTGCTGCTGGCCAATGCTGCGCTGCTGGCGCGCCTGGCCGTGCCGGTGGTGTTCGATCACTTTGCCCGCATCCCCTTGCAGGCGGGCGCCGGTGATCCGGTGTTCGACCTGGTGACCTCCTTGATGCGCGAGCAGCGCGCCAGCGTCAAGTTGTCCGGCGCCTATCTCTACAGCAAGCGCGGCGCCCCTGCTTACGAAGATGTGGCGCCGCTGGCCCGCGCGCTGGTCGAGGCTGCGCCCACCCAGGTGGTGTGGGGTAGCGACTGGCCGCATCCGACCGAACAGCACAAGCCCGATGATGCGCGCCTGCTGGACGTCATGATTGGCTGGCTGGGATCGCAACAGATGATCCATACCGTGCTGGTGGACAACCCCGCCCGTCTCTACCACTTCTAAGGGAAGCCTCCATGTCACAGGCATCGATCAATTCCATGGCCGGCGCGCCCGTCACTACCGCCGCCGTGAGCGAACCGGCCACCATGAAGAAGGTGATGCGTCGCCTCATCCCCTTCATCCTGCTGTGCTACGTGGTCAGTTACCTGGACCGCATCAACGTCGGCTTCGCCGCGCTGACCATGAACAAGGAACTGGGCTTGACGCCCTCGCAGTTCGGTCTGGGCGCGGGTCTGTTCTTCATCGGTTATTTCTTCTTCGAGATTCCCAGCAACCTGGCCCTGCATCGCTTCGGCGCGCGCATGTGGATCTCGCGCATCATGATTTCCTGGGGCCTGATCTCCATGGCCACCGCCTTCGTGGTCGGTCCCAAGAGCTTTGCCCTGGCGCGCTTCCTGCTGGGCATGGCCGAGGCCGGGTTCACGCCGGGTATCTATCTGTATTTCACGCAGTGGTTCCCGGGGCCCTGGCGTGCCAAGGCCACCGCCTTCTTCCTGATCGGCATTCCGGTGGCCAACATCATCGGCTCGCCCCTGTCGGGCGCGCTCATGGAGCTGCATGGCATGTGGGGCTTCCAGGGCTGGCAGGTGCTGCTGTTGCTGGAGGCCTTGCCGGCGGTGTTGCTGGGTGTGCTGTGCCTGTTCCTGCTGCCGGACCGTCCGGCCAAGGCCAACTGGCTGAACCCGGCAGAAAAGCAGTGGCTGGAAAATGAATTGTCCACCGAGCAGAACGTACTGGCCCAGCGCCACGGCAACAAGTTGAAGGATGCCTTCACCAACTGGCGCGTGTTCGCCCTGGCCGGCGCCAACTTCTGCGGCATCATCGGTTCGCTCAGCATCGGCTTGTGGCTGCCGCAGATCATCAAGGAATTCGGCCTGCCTGCGCACCAGGTCGGCCTGGTGGCGGCCCTGCCTTACGTGGCCGGTGCCATTGCCATGACGTGGTGGGCCCGGCTGGCCAATCGCAGTGAACATCGTCTGCTGTTCGTGGCCGGAGCCATCGTACTGGCCGCGGTTTCGCTGGCGGTCTCGGCGTTCCTGCATACGCCCTTGCTGAAGATGCTGGCCATCACCGTGGCGGTGGCGTCCATCCTCTCGTTCCAGGCCACCTTCTGGGCCATTCCCTCGGGCTTCCTGACTGGCCGCGCCGCGGCCGGCGGACTGGCGCTGATCGTCTCCATCGGCAACCTGGGCGGCTTCGTCGGTCCCTCGGTGATCGGCTTCATCCGTGAGGCGACCCAGGGCTTCACCTATCCGCTGCTGTTCGTGGCCGGAGCGCTGCTGCTGGGTGCGGTCATCACGCTGGCGCTGGGCGATCCTGCCCGTGTGCGCTCCACTTCCAAGGAAACATCATGAGCTTCTTTGCCCCGCCGCCGGTGGTCGATGCCACCGTCTTCACCCGCCTGCCGGATCATTTCCGCACCCCCCGCAAGAATGCCTGGGGCGATGCCAATCGCGGCGGCCTGCCCATCGATTCCTTCCTCGAAGGGCCGTCCTTCGACCGCCAGGGCCGACTGTATGTGACCGACATTCCCTATGGCCGCATCTTCCGCATTTCCATGGACGGCCAGTGGGAACTGATCACCGAATACGAGGGCTGGCCCAATGGCCTGAAGATCGACAAGAACGGTCGCATCGTCATCACCGACTACAAGCGCGGCCTGGTGCAACTCGACGCCGCTACCGGCACGGTCACGCCGCTGCTGGAGACGGTCGGCTCGGAAGGCTTCAAGGGCGTCAATGACCTGGTGTTCGGCCCCAAGGGGGAGATCTATTTCACCGACCAGGGCCAGACCGGCTTGCAGGACGCCACCGGCCGGGTCTATCGGCTGGACCCCAATGGCCAACTGACCTGCCTGATCAACACCATCCCCAGCCCCAACGGCATCGTCTACGATCCGGCGCTCAATCACTTGCTGGTGGCGGTCACGCGGGCCCAGCAGATCTGGCGCATTCCGCTGCATCACAACGGTGTGGTCGGCAAGGTCGGGGTGTTTGCCAACCTGCATGGCGGCATGGCCGGTCCCGACGGCTTGGCGCTGGATGCGGAGAGCTGCCTGTACATCGCACATACCGGTTTCGGTTCCATCTGGCGCTTGTCCAAGTTCGCCGAACCCTTGCTGCGCATCCGTTCCACGGCGGGTATCTCCACCACCAACCTGGCCTTCGGTGGCCCGGATGGCAAGAGCCTGTTCATTACCGAATCCCAGACCGGTTCCATCCTGCGCGCCGAGGTACCGGTGGCCGGTCTGCCCATGTATTCCCACGCCTGAGCATCGGCGTCATCACGCATAGTCAACTTACCGTAAAGGATCATCATGAGTACGCAACCCGATTTCATCCGCGACTTCGAACGTGTCGATGCCGCCATCGTCGCCCAGGCTTCCGAATTTGCCGCTTCCATCCTGGCCGACGTGGCCGGTCGCCGTGGCACCCTGTGCAGCCGCGTGGCGCCGCTGTCGCCTTCCATGCGCGTGGCCGGCCCGGCGCTGACGGTGGAAGTGCGCCCCGGCGACAACCTGATGATCCACGCCGCCATGGCCATCGCCAAGCCGGGCGATGTGCTGGTCATCGATGGCAAGGGCGATGAGACCTGCGCACTGATGGGCGAGATCATGGTCTCGCAGTGCAAGGCCAGCGGCCTGGCCGGCATCATCATCTATGGCTCGGTGCGCGATACCGAGGCGCTGCGCGAGATCGGCTTCCCGGTCTATGCCGTGGGCGCCAATCCCAACGGTCCCACCAAGAACATCGCCGGTCGCGTCAACTGGCCGATCTCGGTGGGTGGTACCGCCGTGGCGCCGGGTGACCTGATCGTGGGCGACGCCGATGGCGTGGTGGTGGTCGAGCGTGAAAAGGCGGCCTCGCTGCTGGCCGCAGCGGCCAAGAAGGTGGCTGACGAAACCAAGCGCCTGACCGAAATCCGTGGCGGTGGCCCGCTGCGTCCGACTTGGCTGGAAGGTGCGCTGCGCAAGGGTGGCGTGCTGGCCGAGGGAGAGTCGCTGTGAGCGCCGCCCAGAAGGAAGTGATCATCGTCACCGGCGTGGACCTGGCGCCGGCAGCCGTGGCTATCCTGCGCGACTACCAACTGGTCTACGCTGGCGCCAAGCCGACCGAGGATGACCTGGTGCAGCTGGCACAACAGCACCAGCCGGTGGCCATCATCGTGCGCTACGGTGGTGTCAGTGCGCGCGTGATGGATGCCAGCCCGGCGCTGCGCGTGATCTCCAAGCACGGCACCGGTATCGACACCATCGACAGCCAGGCTGCGCAGCAGCGTGGCATCGTGGTCAAGGCCGCTGCCGGCGCCAATGCCCCGGCCGTGGCCGAGCATACCTGGGCGCTGATCATGGCCTGCGCCAAGAACGTGGTCGGGCTGGATCGCCGGATGCGCGACGGCCACTGGGACAAGTCCACCCACAAGAGCCTGGAGTTGAAGGGACGTACCTTGGGCCTGGTCGGCTTGGGCGCCATCGGTCGCCGCGTGGCCGCGGTCGCGGTGGCCCTGGAGATGCCGGTGCTGGCCTACGATCCCTATGCCAAGCAAGCACCGCAGGGCGTGCAACTGGTCGATCTCGATACGCTGCTGGCCGACTCCGACGTGGTCTCGCTGCATTGCCCGCTGACGGCCGAGAATAAGCATATGATCAATGCCCAGTCGTTGGCGCGCATGAAGGATGGCGCCATCCTGGTCAACACCGCGCGCGGTGGCTTGATCGATGAGCCAGCCTTGATCGCCGCGCTGGGCTCGGGCAAGTTGCTGGCCGCCGGGCTGGACAGCTTCGAGAAGGAACCCTTTGCCGCGCCCCATCCGCTGCAGCAGGTCGGCAATGCGATCCTGAGCCCGCACATCGGTGGCGTGACCACGGATGCCTATATCGCCATGGGTACCGGTGCGGCCAGCAACATCCTGGCCGTGTTGAACACCCAGGCCCAGCCTGCCTGATCCATCATGACCACGGGCCAGCCGCCGAGACAGGCGGCGCCCACTTCCGAGAGAGAGACATGGAGACCATCCAAGACCAAAAGCGGCTAGAGCGGGAAACCGTCCGCAAAGTCACCTGGCGCTTGTTGCCATTCCTGATGCTGTGCTATCTGTTTGCCTTCATCGATCGCGGCAATATCGGCATGGCCGCGCTGCAGATGAATCAGGATCTCGGGCTCTCGCCCAAGATGTTCGGCTTTGCCAGCAGCCTGTTCTTCATCGCTTATTTCATCTTCGAGGTGCCCAGCAACCTGGCGCTGCAGAAGTTTGGCGCCCGCAAGTGGCTGGCGCGCATCATGATCACCTGGGGCCTGATTTCGTCCAGTACCGCACTGGTGCAGGGCCCCCATTCGCTGTATGTGGCGCGCTTCATCCTGGGGGCGGCCGAGGCCGGCTTCTTCCCCGGCGTGGTGCTGTACCTGACCTACTGGGTGCCCTCGGCTTACCGGGCGCGCATGGTGGCCTTGTTCATGGTCGCCATTCCGGCGGCCAGCTTCGTGGCCTCGCCGGTGTCGGCCTTGCTGTTGCAGATGGATGGCATCGGCGGGCTGCGCGGCTGGCACTGGCTGTTCGTGCTGGAAGGCTTGCCGACCGTGCTGCTGGGGGTGGTCTGCCTGATGTTCCTGACCGATCGTCCGGAGCAGGCCCGCTGGCTCGATGAGCACCAGCGCAATTGGCTGGTGGCCACCATGAACCGCGAGGCTGCCAGTCGCGCCGCCAAGCAGCACATCCCGCTGTGGAAGCTGTTCAGCCAGCCACATGTATGGGGCATGGCGCTGGTGTGCGCCTGCGCCTCGGCGGCCGGTTCGGTCCTGAACGTATGGCAGCCGCAGCTGCTCAAGTCGTTCGGCCTGTCGGTGATGCAGACTGGACTGGTCAACTCCATCCCTTACCTGATCGCCTCGGTGCTGATGGTGTGGTGGGGACGTCATTCGGACCGCAGCGGCGAACGTCGCTGGCATACCGCCATCCCGCTCATGCTCATCGGCGGCGGCCTGGCCTGCGCCACGCTGATCCACTCGCTGATCCCTGTGGTGTTGATGCTGACGCTGGTGTTGATCGGTGCCTATTGCTTCAAGGGGCCGTTCTGGGCCATGGCCACCAACTGGCTGGCGACCGGTTCGGTGGCGGCCGGCCTGGCCGGCATCAATGCCGTCTCCAACCTCATTGGCGGCGGTTTGATGGTCAACGTCTATGGCTGGGTCAAGGGCGCCACCGGCAGCTTCGCGCTGGCGCTGCTGCCGCTGGTGGGCCTGTCGGTATTGAGCGTGGCGATCCTGCTGTTCCTGTCGCGCAAGTCGCGTACACCGGCTGCCACGGTCGCGGCGACGGCCAAGCCAGCGGCGCATTGATCAGCCGCCGCGCTGTAGAAAACAAAAAGCCGCCTTGCGCAAGCAGGCGGCTTTTTTGAGGCTCCCCCTTTAGCACTTGAGGCAAAATTCCACCGCATGACGATGTGGCTCACATTTCACTACGGCGAGGAAGCAAATCCTGCTCTACGAGCCTGATTTCAATGGAGGTAGCCACCTTGATGTGCTCCTCGTTTTGCACCGAAAAGGGCTCGTCCAAGATACTAACGACGATAGTCCCTTTTTGTTTCCCAGTGCTGTCCTCAACGGGAATCAACTCCTGCGCTTCAGGAACCTGAGAAGCTTTAATCACTTTGGGGAGATAAAGCATCCAGCCAACGCCCGGACGATCGTCAAATACCTTATGTATCGCATCATAGGGCGGATCGGTGACGGAAATGAAAGGTGCTGGCCAAATCTCCAACAATCCCTTCACTACCTGAATCATCTTCGACTTTTCCATTAGCGCCGGAACAGACGTAGATTGGAGGCTGAAGGTGGACTTGGAAGGGTATTCACGTACAACCAGAGTGTGATTCATCAAAATTGAGCCCTCTTCAAGAAGTCCATTCCAAACGGCCATTGAGCGAACATCCTTCTCGTCACGGTCTTTGTCCTCCTCTTTGAAAATGGCTAATGCAGCTTGAGATGGACCGTCATCATCGAATGCTTTGTTGCGCAATGAATTTTCCGGAGTATCTGCGGGCGGGCACCAGTCGGCCATAGGTACGCCAACTTGGTCTAACAAAACGGCTGTACGCCACAGCATTTTCAACTGCCCAGAAACATCCGGGAGCGTGCTTTGCTCATAGCGATAAGTAAACTTGATGTCCATAAATCTCAAGGCATATAAATTGAATTGATGCGAATCAGATCGTCTTCTGCAAAAGCACTTTTCATGGAGAGGTACATTGTCTTCTCCATGAAATACCAGTTCAATGCGGCCGGAAAACTCATACTAACGATACGATGCTGCGCTCTAGCTTGGTCCATTAGTTTCCTGTATTTCCCACTCATTACATACCAGGCTTTGGGACGCAGAGTTTTTTCATCAAAGAAGTTTGTGTACTGCGCCTTAGCCTCTTGAAGCAAGCATTTGTCTGGTTGAAATCCATCAAAATCCCGGTCCTCGTAATTCCATTCAGTTCCGGGCGCATAACCCGTTACGCGCGCCTGATAATCTCGGGAGATATCAGACATACTGTGATTAGGATGTGACAGGAAACCATTTATTGGCGGACAGTCTCTACACTTCTCTTTCGACAGCGTTGTAACCGCCGCTTTTGACAATTCCGAGTTTTGCGCTTTCTTCGCACGTGTATTGCGTTCCAGGATATCCGCGGTTGCATATCCAGCGGCACCTGCACCCAGCCAACCAAGGACTTCCGAAGCAAGTGGGATTGCAGCTAGGGCTACCATGCTCGGCTCTCTTCTTCCCGCTGCTTGACCGTACTGCCTAGATGACGCAAGACGGATTTCATTTCATCTAGACGCTGTTCAGGTAATGCACCGGATTTGCTTAAATACCGCTGTGTCTCCGGCCGCTCAAATAGCTTTGGGTAATCAGCAGACATGTACATCATGTAAATAAGGTGTCCCGTAGACGTGAATCCGAGATTAAGGCCATTGTCGTATGCAGATTGCATACGCAAGATAACCTCGCTACGCCCTGGATTGCCGCGCATATCTTCACGTTCAGAAAGAAATTCATCGGCTACAGCAGCGATGAAATTCTGAACATCACTAGCAAGGAATTTTTTATATTGATCTTCAGTGAGTGTCAGCATGATGACGACTGATATGAACACGGCGACCATTGAGTAGCAAATGCTACTCAACGATATCGCCAAAAAATTGAAGGCCCTAGTATCGCCCCCCGAACAGTTAGTGTTCGCTCAAGGGGTGCTCAAGCTGAGCAGGTCGGGTATGAGAAGATTTGGTCGAATTGGTTCCTGCCCCAAGGGAGGGTTGTGCGAGAGGTCTCTTGGATATATGCGAGGATTGATGACCGAGAAATTTTAGGAATCAGGTCGCTTTTTTCGTTGTACGTTGGTGGGGATCAGGTGAAGCCGAACAGCGCGGCCGGATTGTGCACCAGGATCTGTTCGCGGGTGGCGGCATCCGGCGCCCAGGCGGACAGCAGGTCGAACAATACAGCGTCATCGGGCTTGATCTTTTCGGTCGGATGCGGCCAGTCGCTGCCCCAGATCGCGCGCTGTGGTGCTGTCTGCACATAGGCGCGTGCCAGCAGGCTGGTATCGGGATAGTCGGGTGGACCCTGCAAGGTATCGGCGTAGGCTTCGGACAGCTTGATCCAGGTATGTCCCTGCCGCAGCAGGCGCAGGATGGCTTGCGCGCCCGGGTGCTCCAGACCGGCCGGCTGCGGGATGCGGCCCAGGTGATCGATCACCACCGGCGTGGGCAGGCCAGCCAGCACCGCTTCATGCTCGGCAATCTGCGCTCCCGACATCAACACCTGCACATGCCAACCCAGCGGCGCGATCTTTTCGGCAGTACGACGCAGCCGCTCCACCGTGGTGATGCCCCAGGTCTGGGGCGACAGGAAATTGACGCGCACGCCGCGCACGCCCAACTGGTGCATCTCCTGCAATTGCACCATCGGCACCTCATCTTCGATGACCACGATACCGCGTGCACGCGTGCCGAACTGGTGCAGGGCGTCGAGCAGACAACGATTGTCGCTGCCATAGGTAGAGGGCTGCACCACCACGTGACGGGCGATGCCCAGCTTGGCCATGAGCAGGCGATAGTCCGCCACGGTGGCGCCATCCGGGCGGCCCCCGCGCCAATGCGGCGAGACCGGGAAACGTGCATCGTAGATATGGTGATGGCTGTCGCAGCTCAGGGCCGGCGCCGCCAGCCGCGGTGGCTGCTGCCCCGCCGAATTGGGAACGCTTTGCGCCAGTGCAGCGCGCAGGCCGCTACAGGCCAGCAGGCTGCCGGCCAGGAAATGTCTTCTGCTTAGCATGAGTCTCCTTGGTTTTTCGTTGTCGGACGCAATCACGCCCGGCTAGTGAAGCGCCGGGCGTGCAGGTCTGTGACAAGGAGTCTAGCGATGCGGGCTAGCGAGGACTATTTGCTTTTGTTTTGCCATCGATAACTCGCAGGAATGATTGCCGCAGGGCGGCCACGGTGCTTCGTGGCACGCCCTGCAGGCCGTCCTGCTGCCGTCATACCCCGAAAATGGTGGCCGTATTGACGCTGTTGTACACCACGTTCTGCAACATCAGCGTATAGGTCAGCGTCCCCGATCCGGCCCCATCCAGATCGATGATCAGGCGCGTGTCGTTGGGATTGACGCCCGCCGAAGCCGTCACGAAACTCGACAGGTTGGCCGCGGTGAGGTTCTGGTTGAACACCTGTACCTTGTCCGCCCCCAGCGTGAAATCAGTCACGGTCGCGGCCAGGTTGGCGCTACGGCCAAAGGAGCCGACGATGATCCTATCGTCTCCCGCGCCGGTCTGGACGAAGGTGGCTGCAGAAAAGCGCGTGGCGCCGAGCAGGATGTCGTCATTGCCGGCCCCGCCCACGATGTCGGCGGCTGACTGCTGGGCCCAGTACCAGCCCAGTTTCAGGCCTTGCACCGTGGTGCTTTGTCCGAGCGCCGAGCCGCTGGAGAGCGAGGCCGTGATGTTGACGTCGCGGTACAGTCCTGCCGGCAGCGCACCCGCCGGGATGCTGATGGAGAAATCGCCCGCCGCCACTTCATCGAAGGCCAGCACCTTGCCCCCCATCTCGATGGTGACGATGTAGCGATCAGTGTCGCGCCCGCCGCCGACCCGGCCGGAGAAGACCGGCCCGCTGGCGGCGTGACCGGAGGCTTGCGAGGTCAGGACCTCGCTCACCATGGCATAGCCGGTCTCGGAGGTGTTGAGCGCCTGGGCCGAGGCTGGGCCCTGTTCGCCATGCCGTACCGCCAGGTTGCTCAGGGTCACCACGTCGCTGCCCGCGGGCACCGACACGTGTTGCGCGGCGCCGTTGACGGTATTGCCGGCCGTATCGGTGTAGCGCGCCACGATGTCATGCTCGCCCGGCGCCAGGCTTTGCACCACTGTCAGGTTCACGGCCTTGTTGCCGGGACCGACATCGTCACTGGTCAAGACCTTGCGCGCCAGCATGGTGCTGCCCTCGAACAGCGCCACCACGTCGCCCACGGCGGCGCGACCGCCGTCATAGCCGACCTGGATGGTCGGGGTCTTGTTGGGGCGGTTGGTATCGATCTGGTAGAGCAGGCCGATATTGGCCAGATCAATGCCGGTGCGGCTCTTGTCCGGGGAGGGCGTGGCCTGGTACAGATCCTTCTGGTCGCCCACGAAGAAGCTGCCCAGGTGGTGAGAAGAGATCATCGC
>NZ_BADI01001150.1:0-8104 GCF_000333555.1 Herbaspirillum sp. B65
GATCCTTCGTGGCCAGCTGCCGCCGGGCTTCGGTTTCGAGTGGACCGGTCAGTCGCTGGAAGAAAAGACCTCCGGTAACCAGGCGCCAGCCCTGTATGCCCTGTCGCTGATTGCCGTGTTCCTGGTGCTGGCGGCCTTGTATGAAAGCACCTCGATCCCGCTGGCGGTGATGCTGGTGGTGCCGCTGGGTATCCTCGGCGCCCTCTTGGGTGTGACGCTGCGCGCCATGCCTAACGACGTGTACTTCAAGGTGGGGATGATTGCGGTGGTGGGTCTGTCGGCCAAGAACGCGATTCTGATCATCGAGTTCGCCAAGGATCTGCAGGCACAAGGCATGGGCTTGATCGAAGCGACGCTGGAAGCCGTACACCTGCGCTTCCGTCCGATCATCATGACCTCGCTGGCCTTCATCCTCGGCGTGCTGCCGCTGGCCATTGCCTCTGGCGCCGGTTCGGCCAGCCAGCGCGCCATCGGTACCGGCGTGATGGGCGGCATGATTACCGCCACCGTGCTGGCCGTGTTCCTGGTGCCGATCTTCTTCGTGGTCGTGCGCAAGGTGTTCAAGGGCAGCGAGCGTCAACGCAAGTTTGACGCCGAACACTCGCCCAAGATTGATAGTGGAGAATAACAATGGCTAATCTGTCGTTGCCGCGCTCGCCTCGCTTGCTGCAATTGTGTGCAGCGCTGATGGTGGCCGGCGTACTGGGGGGCTGCTCGCTGGCCCCCACTTATGAGCGCCCGCAAGCGCCGGTGGAATCGGCCTATCCGACTGATGCTGCCGGTCGCGCCGAGCTGCAGGCGGTGAACCTGGGCTGGCGCCAGTTCTTCCCGGACCAGCGCCTGCAACAGTTGATCGCAGCCGCGCTGGAGAACAACCGTGACCTGCGCACCGCGGTGCTCAACATCGAAGAAGCGCGTGCCCAATACCAGATCGCCCGCGCCGATTTGCTGCCCAATCTGAATATCGCCGGCAGTGCAGCACGTACTCGCACAGCGGCAAGCCAGTCGCTGACCGGCCAGCCCGTCATCAGCAACAGCTATCAGGTGGGCCTGGCAGTGCCGGCCTATGAACTGGATTTCTTCGGTCGTGTGCGCAACCTGAAGGATGCCGCGCTGGCGTCCTACCTCTCCACAGAAGAAGCGCAGAAGTCGGCGCAGATCAGTCTGGTGGCGCAGGTGGCGCAGGCGTACCTGTCTGAACGGTCCTATGCCGAGCAACTGCAACTGGCCAATGACACGCTCAAGTCGCGGGAAGACAATTTGGAACTGGCGCGTAAGCGTTTTGATGTAGGCGCCAGTTCGGCGCTGGACTTTCGTCTGACGCAAACGCTGGTGGAATCGGCCCGGGTGGCCAAGGCGCAGTTGGAGCGTCAGCGCGCGCAAGCCGAGAATGCCCTGACCCTGCTGGTGGGCAAGAAGGTGGGCGACCTGCCGCCGGCGCAGCTGCTGTCGGATGAAAAGATTGTCACCGACATTCCGGCTGGCCTGCCTTCGGATTTGCTGACCAATCGTCCTGACATCCGCTCGGCCGAGCAGAGCCTGTTGGCGGCCAATGCCAATATCGGCGCGGCACGGGCGGCGTTCTTCCCGCGTATCTCGCTGACCGGCAACTTCGGCAGTGCCAGCAGCACGCTGGGCAATCTCTTTGAGTCGGGCTCTGGTGCGTGGAGCTTCGGTCCCTCGCTGTCGCTGCCGATCTTCGACTTCGGCCGCAACAGTGCCAATCTGGACCTGGCTGAAGTGCGCAAGAACAAGGCAGTCGTGACTTACGAAAAGACCATCCAGACAGCCTTCCGCGAAGTGGCCGATGCGCTGGTAGCACGCGGGACGCTGGACGACCAGGTCAAGGCACAGGAAGCTTTCCTGGCAGCCCAGCAAGAGCGTCTGAAGCTGACCGACCTGCGTTTCAAGAACGGGATTGCATCGTCGCTGGACCAGCTCGATGCGCAGCGTGACCTGTTCTCGGCGCAACAAGCGCTGATCCAGGCGCGGCAACTGCGCTTGAACAATGCCATCGACCTCTACAAGGCCTTGGGTGGTGGGATCAATGAAAATACGGTGAGCGTGGCAGCAAAGCAGTAAGTCTGGCAGCCTGTGTAGGAAGACAGGCAGGTTCTCTGCCTAGATGCCGTCCAGTGAACACTGGACGGCATTTTTTATTGCCTGTGCGTTTGTAGGACTGAGTTGTTGTGGATGGTACGAGGGTGTGGGCTGGAGCGAGGGGTTTAGATTTTTCGCCTGTGCATAAATCAACTGCGATGCCGGGCGTTGCCTTGGGCTGTGTATAAATCTAAGTGCCGGCTTTCAAACATACCCTTGTTATGCGGCTTTCCAGGGGATTCATGCTCTAAAAACTAAGTGTCTTGTGCATAAGATCAGTTCATTGGCCGCGATGCTGGCTTGGCGAGCTGTGCATAACACTAAGGTCGATGCCCCCCATCTCTGATATCAGAGGTCAGAGATCATAGGTCAGAGATCATAGGTCAGAGCCCTGATATCTGCGCAGAAGTGTGCAGACCCGTGCAGATATGTCCCCGAGCACAGTCAGATTCACAATACAAACCGATCAACACAAAGCGATCGCGCAAAGCAAAAACCCTCGTTACTTTCGTAACGAGGGTTCTGCGGAGTAACAAGCCTGACGATGACCTACTTTCACACTGGTTGCAGCACTATCATCGGCGCGAAGTCGTTTCACGGTCCTGTTCGGGATGGGAAGGGGTGGTACCAACTTGCTATAGTCATCAGGCATAACTTGTAAAGTCAGTTGCTCTCGATGGAGCAGCAACCAACCCAAACTGGAAGAAGTATTTTAGATTCTGGGTGTGATGCACTAGGGCAAACACAATATATGCTCAACTTGTCTATAACAGAGCTAATGTTATAGGAACAAGCCGCACGGGCAATTAGTATCAGTTAGCTTAACGCATTACTGCGCTTCCACACCTGACCTATCAACGTCCTGGTCTCGAACGACCCTTTAGGGGAATCTAGTTCCCGGGAAGTCTCATCTCAAGGCGAGTTTCCCGCTTAGATGCTTTCAGCGGTTATCTCTTCCGAACTTAGCTACTCGGCAATGCCACTGGCGTGACAACCGATACACCAGAGGTTCGTCCACTCCGGTCCTCTCGTACTAGGAGCAGCCCCCTTCAAACTTCCAACGCCCACGGCAGATAGGGACCAAACTGTCTCACGACGTTTTAAACCCAGCTCACGTACCACTTTAAATGGCGAACAGCCATACCCTTGGGACCGGCTACAGCCCCAGGATGTGATGAGCCGACATCGAGGTGCCAAACTCCCCCGTCGATATGAACTCTTGGGAGGAATCAGCCTGTTATCCCCAGAGTACCTTTTATCCGTTGAGCGATGGCCCTTCCATACAGAACCACCGGATCACTATGTCCTACTTTCGTACCTGCTCGACTTGTCAGTCTCGCAGTTAAGCACGCTTATGCCATTGCACTATTAGCACGATGTCCGACCGTACCTAGCGTACCTTCGAACTCCTCCGTTACACTTTGGGAGGAGACCGCCCCAGTCAAACTGCCTACCATGCACTGTCCCCGATCCGGATAACGGACCAAGGTTAGAACCTCAAACAAACCAGGGTGGTATTTCAAGGTCGGCTCCATAGAGACTAGCGTCCCTACTTCAAAGCCTCCCACCTATCCTACACAGATTGGTTCAAAGTCCAATGCAAAGCTACAGTAAAGGTTCATGGGGTCTTTCCGTCTAGCCGCGGGTAGATTGCATCATCACAAACATTTCAACTTCGCTGAGTCTCGGGAGGAGACAGTGTGGCCATCGTTACGCCATTCGTGCAGGTCGGAACTTACCCGACAAGGAATTTCGCTACCTTAGGACCGTTATAGTTACGGCCGCCGTTTACTGGGACTTCAATCAAGAGCTTGCACCCCATCATTTAATCTTCCAGCACCGGGCAGGCGTCACACCCTATACGTCCACTTTCGTGTTTGCAGAGTGCTGTGTTTTTATTAAACAGTCGCAGCCACCATTTTATTGCAACCCTTTTGTCCTTCTGGCGCAGGCCAGTCAAACTACTTGGGCGTACCTTATCCCGAAGTTACGGTACCAATTTGCCGAGTTCCTTCTCCCGAGTTCTCTCAAGCGCCTTAGAATACTCATCTCGCCCACCTGTGTCGGTTTGCGGTACGGTCTCGTTAGACTGAAGCTTAGAGGCTTTTCTTGGAACCACTTCCGATTGCTTCGCGAACAAGTTCGCTCGTCTCACACCCTTGAATTACGCTGCCGGATTTGCCTAACAGCCTTCTTCGATGTAAAAACCGACTATTCCAACAGTCGGACAACCTTCCGCGATCCGTCCCCCCATCGCATCTAACGACGGTGCAGGAATATTAACCTGCTTCCCATCAGCTACGCATCTCTGCCTCGCCTTAGGGGCCGACTCACCCTGCTCCGATGAACGTTGAACAGGAAACCTTGGGCTTACGGCGTGCGGGCTTTTCACCCGCATTATCGCTACTCATGTCAGCATTCGCACTTCTGATACCTCCAGCATCCTTTACAAGACACCTTCACAGGCTTACAGAACGCTCTCCTACCATATCCTTACGGATATCCGCAGCTTCGGTGACTGGCTTAGCCCCGTTACATCTTCCGCGCAGGACGACTCGATCAGTGAGCTATTACGCTTTCTTTAAAGGATGGCTGCTTCTAAGCCAACCTCCTGACTGTTTTAGCCTTCCCACTTCGTTTTCCACTTAGCCAATCTTTGGGACCTTAGCTGGCGGTCTGGGTTGTTTCCCTCTTGACGTCGGACGTTAGCACCCGGCGTCTGTCTCCCAAGCTCGCACTCATCGGTATTCGGAGTTTGCAATGGTTTGGTAAGTCGCGATGACCCCCTAGCCATAACAGTGCTCTACCCCCGATGGTGATACTTGAGGCACTACCTAAATAGTTTTCGGAGAGAACCAGCTATTTCCAGATTTGTTTAGCCTTTCACCCCTATCCACAGCTCATCCCCTAATTTTTCAACATTAGTGGGTTCGGTCCTCCAGTGCGTGTTACCGCACCTTCAACCTGGCCATGGATAGATCATCTGGTTTCGGGTCTACACCCAGCGACTGAACGCCCTATTCGGACTCGATTTCTCTACGCCTTCCCTATTCGGTTAAGCTTGCCACTGAATGTAAGTCGCTGACCCATTATACAAAAGGTACGCAGTCACCCCTTACAGGGCTCCTACTGTTTGTATGCACACGGTTTCAGGATCTATTTCACTCCCCTTCCGGGGTTCTTTTCGCCTTTCCCTCACGGTACTGGTTCACTATCGGTCGATTACGAGTATTTAGCCTTGGAGGATGGTCCCCCCATCTTCAGACAGGATTTCACGTGTCCCGCCCTACTTGTCGCAAGCCTAGTTCCACACCATCGATTTCGCATACGGGGCTATCACCCACTATGGCCGGACTTTCCATTCCGTTTTGCTATCGTTGATGCTAAATCTTGCAGGCTGATCCCATTTCGCTCGCCACTACTTTGGGAATCTCGGTTGATTTCTTTTCCTGTAGCTACTTAGATGTTTCAGTTCGCCACGTTCGCTTCGTTACCCTATGTATTCAGATAACGATGACCTTACGGCCGGGTTTCCCCATTCGGAAATCTGCGGATCAAAGCTCGTTTGCCAGCTCCCCGCAGCTTATCGCAAGCTACTACGTCCTTCATCGCCTGTAATCGCCAAGGCATCCACCATGTGCACTTATTCGCTTGTTCCTATAACGTTAGCCTCTTTTGCAAGAGCGTTATAAAGAAGCGTTGAGTTTTAGCGTTTGCCGTATTCCAAAGTAAGTCTTCTAATTGCTAAGATCACTTCGTAATACTTTGATTGATACAATCACACCCATTTTTACTTTCGCAAGAACCGAAGTCCTGGCGATCGTTTAAATGAATCTTTACTTCTTCCAGATTGTTAAAGAACAAAAACAGCCATTGATCGTAAAAGATCAAACCTAAATCACTACGCCAACTTGAACGCTGACTTAGGTTTGACATTTCTTGGTGGAGGTTGACGGGATCGAACCGACGACCCCCTGCTTGCAAAGCAGGTGCTCTCCCAGCTGAGCTAAACCCCCGAAACCTTGGTGGGTCTGGTTGGGCTCGAACCAACGACCCCCGCGTTATCAACACGGTGCTCTAACCAGCTGAGCTACAGACCCGCTTGGATCAGTATCAGTAGCCAGTCAGTGACCTTGTGTCACAGACCGCGCTTCACCAAATAACTGTTCTTTGAATTACAGCCGATAAGTGTGGACGCTTAACTTCGTGCGCACTCTAGAAAGGAGGTGATCCAGCCGCACCTTCCGATACGGCTACCTTGTTACGACTTCACCCCAGTCACGAATCCTACCGTGGTGAGCGCCCTCCTTGCGGTTAGGCTACCCACTTCTGGTAAAACCCGCTCCCATGGTGTGACGGGCGGTGTGTACAAGACCCGGGAACGTATTCACCGCGACATGCTGATCCGCGATTACTAGCGATTCCAACTTCATGTAGTCGAGTTGCAGACTACAATCCGGACTACGATACACTTTCTGGGATTAGCTCCCCCTCGCGGGTTGGCGGCCCTCTGTATGTACCATTGTATGACGTGTGAAGCCCTACCCATAAGGGCCATGAGGACTTGACGTCATCCCCACCTTCCTCCGGTTTGTCACCGGCAGTCTCATTAGAGTGCCCTTTCGTAGCAACTAATGACAAGGGTTGCGCTCGTTGCGGGACTTAACCCAACATCTCACGACACGAGCTGACGACAGCCATGCAGCACCTGTGCGCCGGTTCTCTTTCGAGCACTCCTAAATCTCTTCAGGATTCCGACCATGTCAAGGGTAGGTAAGGTTTTTCGCGTTGCATCGAATTAATCCACATCATCCACCGCTTGTGCGGGTCCCCGTCAATTCCTTTGAGTTTTAATCTTGCGACCGTACTCCCCAGGCGGTCTACTTCACGCGTTAGCTGCGTTACCAAGTCAATTAAGACCCGACAACTAGTAGACATCGTTTAGGGCGTGGACTACCAGGGTATCTAATCCTGTTTGCTCCCCACGCTTTCGTGCATGAGCGTCAGTGTTATCCCAGGGGGCTGCCTTCGCCATCGGTATTCCTCCACATATCTACGCATTTCACTGCTACACGTGGAATTCTACCCCCCTCTGACACACTCTAGCCGTGCAGTCACAAATGCAATTCCCAGGTTGAGCCCGGGGATTTCACATCTGTCTTACACAACCGCCTGCGCACGCTTTACGCCCAGTAATTCCGATTAACGCTTGCACCCTACGTATTACCGCGGCTGCTGGCACGTAGTTAGCCGGTGCTTATTCTTCAGGTACCGTCATTAGTAATAGATATTAGCTACTACCGTTTCTTCCCTGACAAAAGAGCTTTACAACCCGAAGGCCTTCTTCACTCACGCGGCATTGCTGGATCAGGGTTGCCCCCATTGTCCAAAATTCCCCACTGCTGCCTCCCGTAGGAGTCTGGGCCGTGTCTCAGTCCCAGTGTGGCTGGTCGTCCTCTCAGACCAGCTACTGATCGTCGCCTTGGTAGGCTTTTACCCCACCAACTAGCTAATCAGATATCGGCCGCTCCAGGAGCATGAGGTCTTGCGATCCCCCACTTTCATCCTTAGATCGTATGCGGTATTAGCTAGTCTTTCGACTAGTTATCCCCCACTCTAGGGCACGTTCCGATATATTACTCACCCGTTCGCCACTCGCCATCAGGAGCAAGCTCCTATGCTGCCGTTCGACTTGCATGTGTAAGGCATGCCGCCAGCGTTCAATCTGAGCCAGGATCAAACTCTTTAGTTTAATCTCTGTTTTGTGCCATTTCTGGCTACCCCGAAGGGCATCGCTCTCTCAAAATACTGACAGGTAATTTCTTGCGATCTTACCTATATTTCTTGTGAGCATTTAATGTTTAAAGTTTCCAGAACCGAAGTTCTGTCGCACTTCATTAAACGCCCACGCTTATCGGCTGTTAATTTTTAAAGATCTGTCTGCCGCAAACGCGCTTGGCGCTGTTTGCATCGCTGCGAATCGTTTTGTTCGTCAGCAGCAGAG